>DASRSQ010000182.1:0-6173 GCA_035656475.1 Gemmataceae bacterium
TCTTCAGATTCCGCCTCGCGACGGACACCCTTGCCTAGCCTTGCGGTCCGGGCCATCCCCGCCCGCAGAGGACTCGCACCTCCTGAAGCAGACCATACCTGGCACACAACGCAAACGGCCTCACGAGATTACTCGTGAGGCCGCTGTTTTGCTAGCCACTAACCACTAGCCACTAATTCCCGCCGCCGGGGATGGCGGAGAGATTGACGGCCGGGCGGTTGCCGCGGTTGCCCATTTCGAAGAACGGGCGGATGACCATGTCCATGCTGCGCTGGTCGGCCGACATGCGGACTTGCGTGGTCATTGCCACGCCGCCGTTGGTCGGATTGACAGCGTTCTGGACAATCGGGGCCATCTTGTTCTGCGAATCCTTGGCCGCCAGGGCGGACGGCAGGATGTTCGGCGCCCCGGCGCCGCCGCTCGAGCTCATGGTCGCGCCGAAATAGGAGTTCGGGTTGGCGACCGCTCGCAGGTCATGGAAGGCGCCGCGCTCGTTGGTCGCGCTGGCCTGCTTCTGATGACGCTGCTGGGCGGCAGGAGCGACCGACGCGAGGTCGGTGCGCCGGCCTTCCTTGAGGTTGAGCTTGATCGGCAGGTTGTTGTCGAGTCGGATGATTTCGATCCGGCGCGACTGGTTCTTGGTGCCTGCGTTCTGGGTGATGATCAGGCGAGCGCGGTTGCCGAGCGGCTGCCCGTAAACGCGCGACACGGTGATCTGGTATTCGCCCGGGAACGCCTGGGCCGCGACGTACTGGCAGTTGGGTTCCTTGTCGGTCAGGTTATAGCCGAGCAGGATGCCGCCGCCGGGGGATTGCTTCTGTGCCAGGCTGCAGACGCTGCCGCACGGTTCCTTGACCTGGAGCTCGAGTTCGGAGAGCGCGCCAGCCGGATTGTCCCAGACGAGCTGGACCATGATGTCGCGCTGGTTGAGGCGCTGCAGGGCCGACTCGAGCTGGTTGGCTTCCTTGGCACGGTTCTCGGACTTGAGTGTCTCGGACAGCGAACGGAGCCGTTTCTCGGCCGCCCGCTGAATGATCGCGTTATCGACCGGCCAATCCTGGCTGACGAGCTGACCGACGGCCCATTCCATCGAGGCCGAATCCTTCGCGTTCTCCGCATAGGCGAGCGCCACCTCGTACGGATGGTAATCGTTCGGCTCGAGCTGGGCGGCCTGCCGGCAGAACGACAGGGCGCGATCGAACTGACCACGGTCGGCCATGGCGCGAGCGGCGCTCATGAAGCCCTGAGCGTCGTTCGGATCGAGCGCGATGCCGGAAAGGCGAGCACGCCGGATTTCTTCGGGGTCGCCGCCCGATGCTTCAAGGGCGACAGCGAGGGCTTCGAAGACCCATGGCCGAACGACAACGCCCTGCCGCAGATTGGCCTTGAGGAACTCGGCCGCATGCTTGAACTGGCCTTCCTCGAAGAGGAAATCCGCGGTCGCGACGACCAGAGCGGGATTCACGCCCCCCTTGGCGAATGCGTCGTTCCACACCTTTTCCGGATCGATGCGTTCCTTGTTCTTGATGGCAACGCGCGGATCGTTATCGAAGCCCTGGCCGGCCGCGACGGCGATCTTCGGATCCTTGCCATTAGCCTTGGCGATGGCGATTTCCTTCATCTCTTTTTCGAGTGATGCCGCCGCCTCGAGGCGTTTGGCCCGGCCGCCGACGATGCCGCCGGTGATCGAGGTGTGCATACGGGACGGAGCGCGAACGATCAGTGCCAGCGTCGGCGGGAAGAAGTCGATGGAGTTCGACGTTTGCGGATCAGCGTTCATGTTGGGGTCAGGGGGAGGCCCGGCGCCGATCATGCCCGCGTTGCCCATCATGCCGACCATGCCGACCATGCCGATCATGCCCGGATTCGGGAACATCATGGGGAACATACCCATGCCGAGCATGGCGAACTGATTGGTCAGCGGCGGGCGATTCCAGTTGCCTGGATCGACGATGCGGGTGACGAGGGAGATGAGGCCAGCCGCCTGGGTCGCGCCCATGGCGCCGAGGGAGCCGTTGAACGAGCTCTGGAACGAGCCGCCCTGGAAGCTACCCATGCCACCCATGCCGCCCATCATCATACCGCCCATGCCCATCATGCTCATGCCGCCCATGCCGCCCATCATCATGCCCATGCCACCCATACCGCCCATCATCATGCCGGGCATACCGCCCATCATCATGCCGGGCATGCCGCCCATCATCATGCCGGACATGCCGGCCATGCCGCCCAGGCCCATCATGCCGCCGAGGCCGCCGCCGATGGAGCCGAGCATACCCATCTGGCCGCCGGAGATCGGCATGACCAGGTCGCCGACGGGGTAGATGCGGATGACCTTGTCTTCGAGGTAATGCTTGATCGTGGTGATCTCGATGAAGTTTCGGCGGATCAAGTAGGTTGCCTGTCCCTTGCCGACCTGCGCCAGCACCAGGCGCAAAGCGGTGTTCATGACCATCTTGGACGGGACCGGAGGCAGGCTGACTTCCTCCTCGTACGGATCCGGAGCATCGGCGCCGAGTTCGGTCGTGAAGGATTCCTTGTCGATGAGGATCGGCAGCTTGCCGCCGAAGCGGTCGCCGAAATATTCGAGCGCGGTTTTCAGCTTCACCTTTTCCTGGAGGCCCTTGGTATCGATCGGCTGCTGAAGCAGGCGATAGATTTCGGTGGCTTCCTTGCGGCCCGCCTCGTCGTCGGGCAGGCTGCGGACGTCGAACTTGTCCTTGCGAGCCTTGATCAGGGCTTTCCAGGTCGCGAGCGGCGGGAAAACAATGCCCGGCTCGTCGGGTTGCGGAATGTGCGATTTCTCGACCTGCATCAGCACCGCGAGCCATTTCGACTCACGTTGCCGAATAAGCGAGTTGTGTTGTTGCAATGGATTGGCGGCCAGAGCGATGTCATACATCGCCTTGGTGGCAGGTGGGACGCTGAAGCCCTTGGAGCGGGCTTCGTCCTGGATCTGAATCATCGCGTTGGTGATCTCGTTGGCGGTGCGAATTTCGAAGCGGGCCTGCGTCATCAGGTTCTTGTACAGGCGGAACTGAGCATCGACGCGATCCTCGAACGTCTTGCGTTCCTGCTCACGAACGATATTCGCCTGAGTGACGGCGGCAGCCTGAACCTCATTTTGCTTGTTCAACTTCATGCGCTGCACCTGGATGGCGGAGTCGCGCAGCGAGGTTTGCAGGCGCGTGCTCAGCGCGTCGCGCACACGGGCGCCGAGATCCGGGTGATCCTTGACACGGTTGAGCAGGTTCCGCAGGTTGTCGAGCGTGCCGTCCGGGTCCGCGCGCAGATTGCGGTTTGCTTGCTGAATGGCTTCATCGACCGCCTGGCCGACTTTTTGCTCCTCGACCGCCTGGCGGTCGCGGGCTTCCTTGAGCAGGTTCTCCGGGCCGATCACGCCCGGCTCCTTCGGGTTGACGTTTGGCTGCTTCTTGTCGGGTTGCTTCTCTTCCTGAGCGATGCGGACGAAGTCCACTCGTTCCCATTGCGGTTTGCCGTTGACGACTTTGAGCCGATCCGCCTTGACGCGTTTTTCGAGTTCCTTGCGAATCTTGTCCTTGGTCAGCGTGCCATCTTTGAGGCGATCGACGATATTGAGACCGGCGGCTGCCTGGCCATCATCCGGCGCGAGCGTTTGCACCTGCTTGAAGAGGCGATGAGCCGCGTCAAGCTTGCCGTCCTCGAGGGCCATCTGGGCGCCTTCGAGATATTCGAGATGCTGCAGACGCGTTTGCTCGTAAGCGATGGTAAGGGCACGGTCGGCTCGCAAGATGGCCGGCGTTTCTTTCGCCTTCGCCCATTGCTCGATCATGCCGACCAGGAAATAATTCTCGAGATTGTGCGGCAGCACGACTTCGTTTGCCTTGATGGCGACCTGGCCGCGCTTGCCCGCCACCGTGCCGGTGATGGTGTAGTCGATCGACTTGTTGACCTTCTTCATGCGGCCAACGACCAGCGTTGGAGTGTCGCCACGCAGCGGCGGCAGGACCGTGGGGCACACGTCGACCATCTCGGCCGGCAGTTGCAGATTGGCCGAATAAAGCACGGGAGCCGCGAATGCCTGCTCGTAGCGCTTCATCGCATCGACCAGCTTTTCCTCATCGACACGGGTTCGCAGTACCGCGCCGCCGGTGGCGCTGGCGAGCCCGTGCAGGTTGGTCGGATTCATCTGACTGCCGAGCGGCACCGGGAAGAACGCAATCTTCTTCTCGACCATCTTGCGGGCAATCGCCTGGCGGTCCGCTTCCGTCAGCGGATTAAAGGTGCTCAGGCCGTCGCCGAGGAAGAGGACGATGCGCTGGCGGTCCTTGTCGAGATCGAAGCTCTCGATGGCAACCGTCAGGGCATTCTTGAGATCGGTGGTGCCCATCGGCGTTTCGCGTTCGCGATATTGCTTGAGGGCCTCACGCAGCAAGCGGCCTTCGGCGACTCCCTTGGCAAGGCGGAATTCCTTGCTGAGATTCTTCGTCGCCTTCGGTTCGTTGACAGTCCACAGAGAGATGCGATCCCCTTCGCGTGCGGTCTCGACGATGCCTTCGGCAATCTGATGGCCTGCAACCCAGCTCGGGCCCGCCTGGGTCGCGGCGGTCGAGAGCATGATCAGGTAATCGCGCGGACGCACGGGGACATCCTCGAGCTTCGGCTGCACTGGCATCGCGAAGTAGGCGTCTCCCTTGATCGGCTGATACGTCTGGATCGCGCTCGACGCAAAACGCGAATCGGTCGGCTCCGCAGGCTGGCTGACTGCCTTACCAGGCACGATCTGCGGCGTGGCGACGCCGGCGGGCTTTTTCCCCGACTGTCCTTGCAGCGACGACGACACCCACACCGCCAATCCCAGCAACGCTGAGACGGCTACCAGACGACGCAACCTGGTCATTGTCATTCCCCTCAAAAAGACGGCTAAGCTTCCCCAGATATGAAATCAGCCTAGCGCCACCTGCACGGTCCATTCTAATCCACCGACCGATCCCTGTGCCAGCGCATTTTCCGAAAATCCTTACCCGCTCATCGCTTGGAGATAGTCCCCGTGTCCACCCAATCGGCACAATCGATACCACCGCTACTCTTGACCGCGAAGACAGCGATCTGTTATACCGCAGACGCTCCAAAACCCGCGAACTTGCGCGGCGTTCTCGGTTTTTTTTCACGAAGGCCTCATGCTACCGACTCTTCAGCAGCCGTTGCGCTTCGAACCTTTCCTCCGCCCCATGGTCTGGGGCGGCCGACGCATCGCACGCTTCCTGGGCAAAAACGTTCCGCCCGGTACCCGCTGCGGCGAATCGTGGGAAGTCAGCGACCATCCGCTGCACGCCAGTTCCCTCGCCACCGCCACCGGCTATGGCATCACCCTGCATCAGCTTATGGAGCATCACCGCGCCGAACTGTTCGGACCTGCCGCCGAGCGCCATTCGGTCTTCCCCTGGCTCATCAAACTTTTGGACGCCGACGACTGGCTGTCTGTTCAGGTCCATCCCGACGACGTCGCCGTCCTGTCTCTCTGCCCAAGCGAACGGGCCAAGACCGAGGCGTGGTACATCCTCGATGCGGAGCCAACGGCGCGCATCTATGCGGGACTGAATCCCGGCATCGGCCCGACGGAGTTGCGCGAGGCGCTCAACGCGGGCAAGGTCGATGCGTGTCTGCATGCGTTCACACCGAAGGTAGGTGATTGCGTGTATCTGCCGGCGGGCACCGTGCACGCGGTCGGCGGTGGCGTCCTGATGGCCGAGATCCAGCAGACCAGTGATGCCACCTTCCGCCTCTTCGACTGGAACCGCGTCGACGCTCAGGGCAAGCCTCGGGCACTCCACCTCGACCAGGGCTTCGCGAGCATCCACTGGAACCAGGGCCCGATCGCACCCGTGGCCAGCGATCACTCCGATCAGCAACCGCTGGTGCGCTGTCCGTATTTCGAGATCGAACGCGTTCGCTGGAACGCCACGCCCTCCGTCGGCGGCGCGAATCGCTTGCAAGCGTTGATCGTCACCGACGGCTACGGCCGTTTCGCCAACGGCGAATTCGTGATGCCCGGCGACGCATGGATCCTGCCCGCCGCGTTGCCGCCGACGCCGCTAGCGCTCGACACGCCGCTGACCGGATTGCTGTGCACGCTGCCCTGATTTGGAGTGCGGTGGCTCGACACCGCTTTCGCATTTGGTTTTGCTTTC
>DASRSQ010000183.1:0-5350 GCA_035656475.1 Gemmataceae bacterium
ATTCGGCCCCGCTTCCTTACGGGCGCGGCTCGGACCACGTCAAGTCAACGGCCAACGATGGTAATGCCTTGGCCTTCGATCTCAAACAACACCTGACCGCCAAACAGAAGCTTGTCGACCAACGCCTGGCCGAGACGCTGCAGCGCGAAACGGCCGCTCCCGCCATCCTTGTCGAAGCGATGCGCTACAGCCTGCTCGCACCAGGCAAGCGTCTGCGGCCCGCTCTCGTCTATATGGCTGCACAGGCTGCCGGCGGCAACGACGATTGCGCCTGGCCGGCGGCGTGTGCGGTCGAGATGATCCACACCTATTCGCTGATCCACGACGACCTGCCGGCAATGGACGACGACGACCTCCGCCGCGGCGTGCCGACCTGCCACAAGAAATATGGCGAGGCGCTCGCAATCCTGGCGGGGGACGGCTTGTTGACCTTGGCTTTTCAGGTGCTGGCCGAGCATTATCCGCCTCGCACGGCGGCGGCCTGTTGCCTGGAGCTGGCGCGGGGCTCCGGCGCCGCCGGCATGGTCGGCGGCCAGGTCGACGATCTCGCCTGGGAGCGGGCCAACGACAGGGAACGGGCCATCAAGGATCCGCTCTTTCCGCAGGGCCAACGGCCGCACACGCTCGAAGCCCTGGAAAACATCCATCAGTATAAGACTGGCGCCCTCTTCCGCGCGTGCCTGAAACTGGGTGTACATGCAGCCCAAGGGGAACGCGGCGTCGACGACGAACTGCTCAATCGTCTGGAGACGTTTGGCCGCTGCTTTGGCCTGGTATTCCAGATCACCGACGACCTGATCGACGTGGAAGGCAACGCCGCCGACACGGGCAAGGCGGTTGGCAAGGATGCGGCGCGCGGGAAGCTGACCTACCCCGGCCTGCTCGGCGTCTCCGAGAGCCGGCAGCGTGCCCGGGGCCTGACCCAGCAGGCCATTGACGCTGTCCGGCCCATCGGCGCCGGCGCGGAGCCATTGATCGCGCTGATGCATTTCGTGTTGGATCGCGATCGGTGATACAATCGCACCATTCCGCCCCCTCGCCGGGCCCATCCCACCTCCCGCCGTCTTTACGGCCGGACCCAGGCGGATGAAATCTTTGGCGATTCGCGCCGCCGGCTCTTGCGGGCGCAATGTCCGGTTGTTACCATCTCAAACCCACCCAAACCCGGGAAAATGATCGTGGTCAAGAAATCATCCAAAGGCGGCTGGCTGTTCAAGGAGGAGCCCAGCTGCTACAGCTACGCCGATCTCGAAAAGGACGGCAGCGCCTGGTGGACAGGTGTCACCAATGCTTTGGCCCGCAAGCACTTACGCTCCATGCAGGTTGGCGATCGCGTGCTATATTACCATACCGGTAAGGAACGCCAGATCGTCGGCGAAATGCGGGTCGTCGACGGGCCGACGCAGGAGCCCGAAAGCGACGATCCGAAATCGGTCAGCGTGAAGGTGGAACCCGTGAAGCGCTGGGATCGCCCGGTGACTTTGGAAGAAATCAAGGCGGATTCCGCGTTTGCCGACTGGGAACTGGTGCGAATTTCCCGCCTATCCGTCATGCCGGTCAGTGCCGACCAATGGCAGCGGTTGGAGGGATTATCCCAGGCGCGCCGGAAAGATGCTTGACGCCCGATTTTTTGCTATAATGCCGGAATGCCATGGAGCGGGCATGAAGGAACGGATGGCGCGACCTTGTCCATGATGGATGAATGCCTGGTGCATCGCTTTCTCTAAAGTGAATAGCTCCAGAGGTTTGAGCGCCGGAGGCCAAGACTTTTATGCCTCGTGACACAGCCGAAGCGGGCGGCGCGAGTAAACCGGAAGCGGTTTCTTCGCGGCGTTCGGATCGATTTCTAGCGGGCCTTGACGGCTATCGCGCCGTGACCATCGTATCGCACATCCACCCGGACCCCGACAGCCTGGGGAGCATGGTGGGACTCGCCCACCTGATTGAAGCCTGTGCCGACTTGCCGGTGGAGATCACCCAGGATGGGCCGATCTGCCGAGCCGAGAATCGGGCGATGGTGGATGTTCTCGACCTGACTCTGACGCCGATCAACCAGGTTCGCTGGGATCCGGAAGTTGCGGTCGTCATGGTCGACAGCCAGCCAAAGACCGGCCGGCACTCCTTCAACGGCGAAGCAAACATCTACGCCGTCATCGACCATCATCAAACGCCCGGCGAGCTGGAATCGGTTCCCTTTGTGGATATTCGGCGTAGCGTCGGAGCGACTTGCTCCATGGTGACGCGCTACCTCCTCGAACAAGAAGTCAGCATACCGGAGCACGTCGCGACCAGCCTCTTCTACGGCATCGAGACCGAATTGTCCGGCTATCCGCGCGAGGCGAGCAATCTCGACGAGGCGGCCTTGCAGATTCTTTATCCGCTAGTCGATCGCGACGCGGTCGCCAGGATTCGCAACGCTCCGTTGCCGGAATCGGTGTTCGAGACGCTGTTGCAGGCGTTGCAAAGCTCGTTCATCTACGACAAGCTGCTCATTAGCTGGATCAACGACCTGCCGAACCCGGAGCTGTGCTCGCAGTGCGTGGAGTTCCTGATTCGGCACGAAGGCATCCAGTGGGCGATTTGTGCCGGCGTGTACGATTCGCAGCTGGTGCTATCGGTGCGGACGAATGTCCCGCGTGCCGAGGCGGGCGAGATATTGCGGCAGGTCGTGCAAAAGATGGGGGGCCGGGCCGGCGGTCACGACCGCCGCGCGGGCGGCTTCATCCCGCTGGCCAGCGTGTCTCCTAGCGCGATCGAGCAGGTGCAAGGCGAGTTCCGCCGCCGAATCCTCAAGGTCCTGCAGATCGAGGAAACGCGCGGCCGCCGCATCGTCTCGCGCGGCGAGATGCTGCGGAATATGCAATAATCCTTATCTCTGGGCCTCATTCCCTCCCTGACCAATGCAAACCACAGAGATTGTGGAGCACACGGAGATCACGAAGAGTCGCAGAACGTGAGAGACACGTTCAAAGAAAAGCCACTCAAACTCGTTGGAGATGTCTCCTGTCTTCAGAGACTCTCTGTGATCTCCGTGTACTCCACAATCTCTGTGGTTTGTATTTTGTCAGCGACTCTTGCGCGGCAATCCCTTTCCAAACGAGCGAGATGCCCATGGCGATGGAGCCGATCAATCTTTTCAGTCGCATCAAAGATCCGGCAGCGGTGGCTCAGTTTTTGCGCGAACGCTGGCCTTCGGTCGCCATCGAAGGCCCGGACTCGGAGTGGCTTCGCGCCGTTGTCGCCATTGGCGACTTGAAACTGACGCTTCAATATGGCCCCGAATATCACGCTGAGCCCAACTGGTCCACGCAGATGAACGGCATGAGCGGATTTCTGTCGCGATTCCCGGACACGGAACGCAAGCAGATCGCCGTGATGTTGCCGACGACATTTCAATATTCGCTCGCTGCGATTTTCGATCCGGAGCCGGCCAGCGAGGAGGATCCGCGTTTTGCGGTGCTGTACGCGGTTGCCGAGCGACTGGACGGGATCCTGTTCTCGCCGTTCTGCCTGCGCGATGCGCGGGGGCGAATCCTCGTTGGCGCCGACGGCGAAGACGAGGAGGATCCCGAAGCGGTCTGGCCGCGCGTCGTTGCCGCAGTCACGATTCCGCCATCGACCGGAACTGCGCCGCCCGCAACCGGGGTCGCTCCGACGGCACAGCGCGTGGCACGCCGTGCCCTGGCGATGACCGCGGTCACTGCCCGGGCCATCCTTGAGCAGGACGGCGTTACCATCAAGCCTGCCAGCTTCAATCCACTGTCCTGGATGCGGCGCGTGTTTTCGAACCGCGAGACAGAACGCCAGGAGGTCATTGCCTGGATCGAAGCTCTCGGCATCGGCGACGAGTTGGAGCCCGAAGAATGGGAGATCGTCCAGCGCCCCGTCGGGCATCTCGAACCGCAACAGCAGATCAATTCGACCTGGCGCCTCGAAGGCCTGGCGGTGCTCGCCTGGTCGCTGCGACGAATTCAATTTCCTCCGCATGACGCGCTCGTCGATTTCCATTCCATGTGGCGCGAACTCGGCCTGCTCGATCTCGACACCGCCAGGCTCCTGTTGGCCCATCCGATTCTTCGGCCACGCAACGAGATCGAGGCGATGCGCAAACGCCTGTTCGCCCTGCACTGGCGGCTTCGCAATTTTCATGTCGATCCCAAGGCCATGGACTACGCGAAATTCGCGCGGACCGCATGGTTCGGGCCGCTCGACAGCGGCTTGCCGCTTGCAGATGGCGACCTGATGCTGCAAGGGGAACGCATCGACCGCGCCACGCCGGACGCCTTCTCCACCGCACACAGCGCGTCGCTGGAACGGCATCAAGCGGTGAACTGGGTTTGGGAAGGCCCGGATCGCTATTCCAACGCGAGCGCCGACACCTGAGAAACCGAGGCAACGCCATGAAGATCGCACTGACCGGAGCAACGGGATTCCTTGGCCGATACATCGCCCTGCACCTGACGAGCGGGCAGCATCACCTTCGTTGCTGGCACCGAAGCAGCAGCGACCTGAGCGGAATCGATGCCGTCGAGTGGATCCCAGGTAAGCTCGGCGACGCCGCCGCGGTGCAGTCGCTTATCCAGGGCGTCGACGCGGTCGTGCACGCTGCCGTCGAATGGGAGGGGCCGGCCAATCGGGGCAAGCGCAGCCACGGCGCGGCCGATCCGTTCTTCGGCGTCAACCTCACCGGTTCACTGCAACTGTTCGAGGCGGCGTTCGAAGTTAAGGTGCCACGCTTCGTCTACATTTCAAGCTGTGCCGTCCACGACGTGATCCTGCCTGACCGCCCGCTGGACGAAACGCATCCGACATGGGCAAAGAGCCATTACGGCGCCCACAAGGCCGCGCTGGAGGCGTTCGTGCACAGTTTCGGCCTCGGCCAGGGTTGGCCGATCTGCGCCTTGCGTCCCACCGGAATCTACGGTCTCGCGCATCCGGCGAGCGACAGCCGCTGGTACGACATCGTCGCGAAGATCGCGCGCGGAGAGTCGATCGAATCCGCCGCCGGCGGCAAGGAGGTCCACGCGGCCGACGTCGCCCGCGCGGTGGAACTGCTGTTGCACGCCGATGCCTCGGCCATCGCGGGGCAATCGTTCAACTGCTACGACATGTACGTCTCGGAGGAGCATGTCGCGCGCATTGCCAAGGAGCTGACCGGCAGCGCGAGCGCGATCTCGGACCTCAATCGTGGGCCGAAGAATCAGATCGTCACGACGAAGATCCGCAACCTCGGCATGACCTTCGGCGGCGAGGAGTTGTTGCGTCGGACGGTGGCGGAGATTGTCGCTGCGCGCGTATGATAATAGGCATCGACTCGACATGGTCCGAGCCCGTGAGGAAGCGGTCAGTA
>DASRSQ010000184.1:0-6969 GCA_035656475.1 Gemmataceae bacterium
TCGCTACGAAATGTAACTTTTCCAGAATCCCGACCTACCCGTGAGTGAATTGCTGGCCAAACCATGATCTATCTCGACAACGCCGCGACGAGTTTTCCGAAGCCGGAAGCGGTCTACAAGGCCCTGGACACCTTCGCACGCCACGACCTCGCCAATCCTGGCCGTGCCGGCCACAAGATGGCGCTCGCCGCGGAGCGGGCGCTTGACGACTGTCGGCATCTGCTCAACCAGCTCTTTCACGGCGAAGGGCCGGAGCGGTTCATCTTCACGCTCAACTGCACCGACGCGCTCAACATGGCGTTCAAGGGCGTGCTGAAAGATGGCGATCACGTCATCACCACCGATCTCGAGCATAACAGCGTCAGCCGGCCGTTGCGGGCGATGGAACTCGCGGGCAAGATCACGTTGACGCGCCTCGCGGCGGACAAGGGCGGGACCATCGATCCGGACGCGATCAAACACGCGATCACGCCGAAGACACGGCTCATCGCCCAGACGCATTGTTCCAATGTCCTTGGCACCGTGCAGCCGATCAACGACATCGGCAAAATTGCGCGTGAGCGCGAGGTGTTGTTCCTTGTCGACGCGGCCCAGACGGCAGGCGTGATCCCGATCGATATTCAGGCGATGAATATCGACTTGCTCGCGTTTCCCGGCCACAAGTCGCTGCTTGGCCCGACGGGCACCGGCGCGCTCTATGTCGGCCCAGGCGCCATCGTCGGCGCGTGGCGCGAAGGTGGCACCGGCGGCGATTCGTCCAGCGAGACGCAGCCGCGTGAGTATCCGTATTTCCTCGAAGGTGGCACGCCCAACGTCCTCGGCGTCGCGGGCCTGGCGGCGGGCATCAAGTATGTCACCGAACAGGGATTGGCGAAGATCCATCAGCACGAGGTGGAACTCGTCGAACGCTTGTGGAAGCGCCTCGACGAGATCGGCGGCTACGAGGTCTTCGGCCATCGCGACATGTCGCGCCGCGTCGGCACATTGAGCCTGCGCAGCGAAGCGTTGCCGGCGGCGGAGATCGGCGGTATTCTCGATCAGGCGTTCGATATCGCCATCCGTCCCGGCCTGCACTGCGCGCCGTATATCCATCGCGCCATCGGCACTTTTCCGGAGGGAGCCGTCCGCGTCAGCCCGGGGCCGTTCAACACCGCCGAGGAGATTGACACGCTCGCGAACGCGCTGGCGGAGATCAAGCTTTGACTTCGAGTTACTGAGAATTGTCCTTTGCGCAATTCTTTGAGGTCGTCAAGCGCGGAAGTTGTTCTTTCATACCATGTAATCCTCGAATTTGACTCGCCTCGTCCAGCAATGGAGCGGCGCCGGACAAATGGCTCGCTGCGGATCGTGGACCAGATATAAAACCCACGAATCTTCGATCTTCGGCGAGGCGAAGACCTCAAGCTCAATCGCATGTCGGCACGAAAGGAGCTGGTATGCACCTCGGTTCGCGGTCCTTGCTGGCCATGTTCGCCGTTTGTCTGGGCATCAACATGGCGTCCGCCCAGGCGCCGGATTTCACGCGCGAGGTTCGCCCCATCCTGGCCCGGTATTGCTTCAAGTGCCACGGCCCGGATGAGAAGACGCGGAAAGCGAAGCTACGCCTCGATGTGCCGATCAAGCCCGATGACGTTGTGATCGCCCCCGGAAGTCCCAGCAAGAGTGAATTGGTTGCCCGCATCCATGCGAAGAATGTGGATGCGATCATGCCGCCTGCATCGACGAAGATGGTGTTGAGCGACACGCAGAAGAAGGTCCTGACGCAATGGATCGCGTCGGGCGCAAAGTTCGAACAGCACTGGGCGTTTGTGCCGCCGCGTCCCGCGGACACGCCGACCGTGAGGAACAAGTCATGGGTGCGCAATCCGATCGACGCGTTTGTGCTGGCTCGGCTGGAGAAGGAGAGCCTGGAACCGTCGCCACGCGCTGACGCGCGCACGTTGATCCGCCGGCTGTCGCTGGACCTGATTGGCTTGCCGCCAACGCTCGAGGAAACCGAAGAATTCGTGACAGGATGGAATACTCCGGCCCGGCGAGACGCGGTTTACGAGGCAGCGGTCGATCGATTGCTGGCATCGCCTCGCTATGGCGAAAGATGGGCGCGGCGCTGGCTCGACCTGGCGCGCTACGCCGACACCAATGGCTACGAGAAGGACCGGCCGCGCATCATCTGGCCGTATCGCGATTGGGTCATCAAGGCGCTCAACGATGACATGCCGTTCGATCAATTCACGATCGAGCAAATCGCCGGGGACATGCTGCCCAATCCGACGCCGGCCCAGATCGTCGCCACGGGGTTTCATCGCAACACGATGGTCAACGAGGAAGGTGGCATCGATCCGCTGGAGTTCCGCTATTATGCCGTCGTCGATCGAGTGAACACGACCGGGACCACCTGGCTCGGCTTGACCATGGGCTGTGCCCAGTGTCATTCGCACAAATACGATCCGCTGTCGCAGCGCGAGTTCTACGAGACGATGGCGTTCCTCAACAACGCAGACGAGCCGGACTACCTGATCCCCGATCCGGCGATCGCCGAGAAGCGATTCGCCATCGCCCGGAAGGCAATCGCCCTGGAGAACGATCTGGCGAAGAAGTTCCCGGGAGGCGAGGAGGCGCTGCAGCGCAAGTTCGCGGAGTGGAACAAGGCCGAGTCGGCCAGGGGAGTGACCTGGCAAGTCCTTCGTCCCAGCAGCATGACGACGAACATGGCCGATCTCGACATTCTCCCCGATGACTCCATCGTTGCCAGTGGCGATCAGAGCAAGCGCGATACGTACGCTCTGACATTCAAGTCCAAGCTGGCAGGAGTGACGGCGTTGCGACTGGAAGCGATACCGCACGACAGCTTGCCCGATCGCGGCCCAGGCCGAACTTACTATGAGGGGCGCAAGGGAGACTTCTTTCTTAGCGAGATCACCGCGCTCGTGGACGGCAAGCCGACGAAGTTCAGCGGTGCGTCGCATGACTTTGCCAGCGGCGGCGCCAAGGGAGGCGCGAAGGCGGCGATCGACGGCAATCCGTTGTCGGGCTGGTCCACTGCCGATCAGCCGGGCAAGCGACACGCGGCCGTCTTCAATTTCGAGAAGCCCGTCAACATCGCCGGCGAGATGCACGTGACGCTCCTCTTCGAACGCTATTTCGCCAGTGCCCTGGGCCGATTCCGCATTTCCGTCACGACCGATGTCAGGCGTGCCGAGGCAACTAGCCATGGCGCCGACATCGAGGCGATCTTCGCGAAGGCGGAGCGGACAGGGCCAGAAAAGAAGCGATTGATGCGACGTTTCCTCGAGGTTGCACCGGAGCTGGCTGGCGCTCGTACCGAGATCGAGAAATTACGTGCGACGATGCCGGCGCATTCGATCACGATGGTGATGAAGGAACGCAGTCCGGCCCATCCGCGCGCCACGCACATCCATCATCGCGGCGAATTCTTGCAGACCAGGGAGCGAGTCACCGCAAAAGTGCCGGCGGTCTTCCCGCCTCTGCCAAGCGGCGCTCCGAACAACCGGCTGGGCTTTGCCCGGTGGCTGGTTGCCCCGGAAAATCCGCTGACGTCCCGGGTCACCGTCAATCGTCAGTGGCAGGCGTTTTTCGGTCACGGCATTGTGCGCACCACCGAAGACTTCGGCTTGCAGGGGGAGATGCCGACACACCCCGAACTGCTCGACTGGCTAGCCCAGGAATTCGTTCGGCAGAAATGGTCGATGAAACGCTTGCACAAGCTCATCGTCATGAGTGCCGCCTATCAGCAATCGTCGCGCGTTGCGCCGGCACTTCTGGCGAAGGATCCGCAGAATCGACTGCTCGCGCGCGGCCCGCGTGTGAGGCTTGAAGCCGAGCAGATTCGCGACAACCTTCTCGCGGTCAGCGGCCTGTTATCGGCGAAGATCGGCGGCCCGAGCGTCTTCCCGCCGCAACCCGCATCGGTGACCACAGAAGGCGTGTACGGCGCCATCAAGTGGAAGCCCAGCACGGGCGAGGACCGCTATCGCCGCGGCCTGTACACCTTCCTCAAGCGGTCGATCCCGTACGCCATGTTCGCCACCTTTGACGGCGTGACCGGCGAAATCTGCCAGGCCCGGCGCGACACCTCGAACTCGCCGCTGCAGGCACTGACCATGCTCAATGATCAGGTCGTTCTGGAATGCGCCCAGGCTCTCGGCACGCGCATCGCCGATGCACCGGGAACGGTGGAGGAACGGGTCGAACTGCTCTTTCGCCGCTGTCTGATGCGCACGCCGACCAAAGACGAACGCGACGCACTGGCAGCGTTCCATCATCGTCAGCACGGGCGTCTGAAAACCGGCGCCCTGAACGCCAAGACGATCGCGGGAAGCGACGGCGGCGACCTGGCCGCACGAGCTGCCTGGACGTTGACGGCACGGGCCGTGATGAATCTGGACGAGATGATCACCAAGGAGTGAAGCGATGACCAACATCACTCGCCGACATTTTTTCCAGACCTGCGGCTACGGCGTCGGCAAGATCGCCTGCGCCTCGCTCCTGACCGGGGCGACCCAGGCGCAACCATCGACCAATCCGCTCGCGGCGCGGCAACCGCACTTTCGGCCACGCGCCAAGGCGGTCATTCATCTGTTCATGGCGGGAGCGCCAAGCCAGCTTGAGCTGTTTGATTACAAGCCGGAACTGTCGCGGCTTGAAGGTCGGCCAATTCCACCGTCGGTGATTGGCGGGCAACGTTACGCCTTCATTCGGCCCGATGCTGCCACGCTCGGGCCGCGATTTCGGTTTCGCAAGCACGGTCAGTCAGGGGCGGAGCTATCGGAAATGGTGCCGCACCTGGCTAGCGTTGTGGATGATATCTGCATTATCAAGTCGATGCGGACCGATCAGTTCAACCATGGACCGGCACAGATCTTCCTCAACACCGGATTCGCTCAGCCGGGCCGTCCGAGTATCGGTTCGTGGGTCGTGTACGGTCTCGGCGCCGAAACGGAGAACCTGCCGGCGTTCGTGGTCATGTCGACGGGAAGCGGCATCTCCGGGGGCGCCGCCAACTGGGCCAGCGGATTCATGCCGACGATCTATTCCGGGGTCCGCCTGCGCAATGGCGGTGAACCGATCCTCAACGTCGGCAGTCCGCCAGGTTACGACGCCGGCGTGCAGCGCGATACACTCGATGTCGTCACCCGGCTCAATCGCCAGCGGTTCGGCGCGGTCGGCGATCCCGAAATCGCCACCCGCATCCGCTCCTACGAGATGGCGTTTCGCCTACAAACCTCTGCCCCTGAGCTCACCGATCTCGCCAGCGAGTCGCGCGAGACGCTGGCACTCTACGGCTGCGAACCGAACACGCCAAGTTTTGCGCGAGCTTGTCTGCTCGCACGCCGCATGGTCGAACGTGGTGTTCGCTTCGTCAATATTTATCACGAAGGCTGGGACGCTCACAGCGATGTGGCGGGAAACGTGCGCAACAACTGCGCCGCCACGGATCGGGCGTCCGCGGCTCTGGTCAAGGACCTGAAGCGCCGGGGCATGCTGGACGACACGCTCGTGATCTGGGGCGGCGAGTTCGGGCGCACGCCGATGGTGGAAAGCAACGCGGCGCTGGGCCGAAGCCTGGGACGCGATCATCATCCGCAGGCATTCTCGATCTGGCTTGCCGGCGGCGGCGTGAAGCCAGGGTACACGCACGGCGCCACGGACGACCTCGGATTCCATGTTGCGGACGATCCTGTGCACATTCACGACCTGCAAGCGACCATCTTGCACCTCTTGGGATTCGACCACGAACGCCTGACCTATCATTTCGGCGGTCGGGATTATCGCCTGACCGACGTGCATGGCCACATGGTTCCCGCGCTGTTGGCGTAGCAATAAGTCGCTGGCAAAGATGAAGTCCCGATGGTCAGATTGGCCGTTGACCTTGATGCCGACAACTCCCTGTTGAGTGCCCGGATCATAACATGTCTTGAACCCACCTTGTTGACCACGAGGACCGCATGAAATACCGTCCGCTCGGCAAGACCGGCATCGAACTGCCCTGGCTCTCTTTCGGGGCGTCTTCGCTCGGCCAGGAATTTCGCCCCGTTGACCTGAATGAGGCCCTGGCCTCCGTGCGTGTGGCGCTCGACCTCGGCATGAACTTTATCGACACGTCCCCCTACTATGGCCGCGGTATGAGCGAATGTCTGCTCGGCGTCGCCCTGCGTGGCATTCCACGCGATCGCTATTTGCTCGGCACCAAGCTAGGCCGCTATGATGCGGGTCACTTCGATTTCTCGGCGCGGCGGGTGGTCGAAAGCGTCGACGTCAGTCTGCATCGCATGGGGACCGATCACCTCGACATTCTTCTGTGCCACGACATCGAGTTCGTGGACATGGCGCAAATCGTCGAGGAGACGCTCCCCGCGGTTCGCAAGCTGCAGAAGCAAGGCAAGATCCGTTTCGTCGGCGTCAGTGGTTATCCGATGAAGATGTTTCGCTACATCCTCGACCGAACCGAACTCGATGTCGTCCTTTCGTACAATCACTACACCTTGCAGAACACGATGCTCGCCGATCTGGTGCCTTATCTCCAGGCGAAGGGGGTTGGCATCATGAACGCCGCTCCGTTCTCGGCCCGGCTGTTGACCAATGCGACCTTACCCCCCTGGCACAAGTCGACGCCGGAGGTGCGGACCATCTGCCGGCGGGCAGCGGAGCATTGCACCGCCCACGGCGTGGACATCGCCCAGCTCGCCCTGCAGTATTCGATCGCCAACGAGGACATGGCCACCTGCATCGTCGGCTCCGCCAACCCGGAGAATGTCCGCAACTGGGTCAAATGGTCGGAGCAGCCGATCGATCAGCGCTTGCTCGCCGAGGTGCTGGAGATTCTGAAGCCGATTCACAACTGGTTCTACATCGAAGGCCGACCCGAGAATAATGATCCCTGATGCCCTGTCCCGATATGCTTTCGGGAGGGCGAGGCTCCTGGCGAGCCGGGAAGCCGCTGAAGGTGCA
>DASRSQ010000185.1:0-3395 GCA_035656475.1 Gemmataceae bacterium
ACGCTGTCGACCTACATCAGCATCGCCGGCCGTTACCTCGTGCTGATGCCCGGCCTCAACCGCATCGGCGTGTCGCGCAAGATCGACGACGAGGAAACCCGCCGCCGTCTGCGCGAGATCATGAACGAGCTGAAACCGCCGCGCGGCATCGGCTTCATCATCCGCACCGCCGGCCAGGATCGCGATTCCAAGGAATTGCAAAGTGATCTGTCGTACCTGTCGCGTCTGTGGCAGGTCGTCGTGCGCCGCATCAAGAAGCAAAAGTCGCCGTGCGAGATCTACAAGGAAAGCGACATGGTGACGCGCACCATTCGCGACATCTTCACCAGCGACATCGACACCATCTGGGTCGACGAACGCGGCGCCTACGAGGCGGCCAAGGAGTTCATGGAAGCCGTAATGCCTCGCTATGCCGACCGCATCAAGTTCTATGACGGCTCGGTGCCAATGTTCCACAAGTACGGCATCGAGAACGAGATCGCCCGCATCCAGGAACGCAAGGTGCCTCTGCCCCTGGGAGGCTCGATCGTCATCGATCAGGCCGAAGCCCTCGTCGCCATCGACGTCAACAGCGGCAACTTCCGCGCGGACAACAACAACGCCGAGGAGACTGCCTACCAGATGAACCTGCATGCCGCCAAGGAAATCGCCCGACAACTCCGCCTCCGCGATCTCGGCGGCGTCATCGTCAACGACTTCATCGATATGCGCGAGGATCGGCATCGTCGCGGCGTCGAGAAGGCATTGCGCGATGCCGTGCAGCGCGATCGAGCCCGCACCAAGATCCTCCGCATCTCGCAATTCGGCCTGATCGAGATGACGCGCCAGCGCATTCGCCCGTCGCTCAAACGCAGCGCGTTCGCCGAGTGCACGCACTGCAAGGGGACCGGCCATGTCAAGACATGCGAGAGCGTCGCGATCGAGGTGATCCGCATGCTCCAGCTCGCCATCAATCGCGAGCACATTGCCCGCATTGATGTGCGCGTCCATGAGGAGGCGGCGCAGTACCTGCTCAACCGCAAACGCAAGGAGATCGTCTCGCTGGAGGAGCCGAGCGGTAAGCAGGTGTCGATCGCGAGCGCCGGCGCCGCCGTGTCGCCAGAGTTCCTGGAATTCATGTGCTACGACAACAACGGCAACGAGGTAAAGTTCACGATGGCGGACGAACCGCCGCCACGCCCGCCGCAACGTCGTCGTGGCGGACACTAATGGCAACACAAGCCCCAGGGGCGAGACGCTCCGAGCCCCTGGGATCGTTGCCTGAAATTCAACTCATTGCCAGAAATGAGTTGAATTCAACCGCCTTTTTGCGGCGTCCATGCGAACCGATACGCGTCGCCGAGCATTGATCGCGTGATATGGATGATTTCCTGCGTGTGCCCACGGAAGTGTGGCACCGAATCGAAGATTGCCTCCAGCCCTGTCACGTCGAATTCCTGAATGTGACGAGTCCGCAGCAATACTTCCGCCGACGCGCGCCTCAGCGCCTCGCATGCCTGGCCGACGACCGCGTCAAGGCGGCGTAGCAACTCGTCGCGCGCAATCGGGCCGCGCTCGGAGAATTCGAGCGGCCGCTGGCGCACGTCGGGCGCCCCGCCGACGCCGGCGATGATCCACTGGCGCAGATTGCCGCACAAATGCAGGATCAGATTGCCGATGCTGTTCATCGCATCGGTTTGGCGCCGCCAGATTTGCACGTCATCGAGTTGCAGGACGCAATGGCGGATGCGTTCGTGTGCTTTGGTCAACTCCTGAGCCGCCGCCGCGCCGATCGCGACAGCCAATGTTTCAGCGGATGGTCGCATGGCAATGGTCCAAAAATGACGCGCAAACGGTCAAATCTTCGACGAGCAATTCCCAAGAACCCGGTTTGTGCGATAATGCACAAAGGCTGCCGGCTTCCTGTATATTGATTAGCGAGGAAGACGCTGCGCGACTCGATGTCGGAGCGAATGTAGGGATCTGAGCATGAGCAAGAACGAGGGAACGTCCAGCGGCGTCACCGGTGGGGAGCCGAAGCTGTCGCGCGCCAGCGTGCAGCGTTTCAGCCTCTACCTGCGCCATCTCGAACGCTGGAACCAGGACGGACTCGCCGTCGTCTCCTCCAGCCAGCTCGGCGAAGTGCTCGGCATCAACGACGCCCAGGTCCGAAAGGATCTCGCCAACCTCGGCAACCTCGGCCAGCCAGGCATCGGCTATCACACCCAGGAACTCATCACCGCACTGCGCCATCGGCTTGGCGTCGATCGAACCTGGTCAGCCATCGTGATCGGCGCCGGCAACCTCGCCCGCGCCCTCCTCCGCTATCACGGTTTCGCCCAGCAAGGATTTCAGTTCGTCGGCCTGTTCGATGCCGACCCGAAGAAGGTTGGCGAAGAGGTCGAGGGACTGACGGTGCAAGCGCCGGACAAGGTGGCGGAGACAATTGCCCGGACCGGGGCCGAGCTGGCCGTGCTGGCGGTGCCGGCGGAAAACGCGCAACAGGTCGCCGACGCGCTGGTGGCCGTGGGCATCAAGGGGATTCTCAATTTCGCGCCAGTGATGCTGAAGCTGCCATCCAACATCAGCCTGGTCGCGGTCGATCTCGCGGTGCAACTCGAACAACTCGCGTTCCACGTCCACCTCGCCAAGCATGATGCGATTTGAGCAGACAAAGGATTCACCGGCTAGCCAACGTCAATCTCGTTGGACGCGATCGGAATATCCGTCGCGTCCATGACCGCGTGCTGGGCGAGCTGCTTCGCATGAAAAGTACACGCCGAGCCTTTCAAGACCAGGCCGCGTTCCGTCGGCAATAGTCGAAAGCCAAATACCCTGCCGGCGAGTTGGCCATTGATGCGTGTCTCTATTTCAGAGACATTTACGGTAAATGCCAAGACGTTATTGAGTTGCTGGGGCATGGCGACTCTCGGTTGAGAAATTGGATTTCTTGATTGGCCATGACGGGTACTGACGCGAGCCAACGCTTCCGAAGACAATGCTGGCAGCTTATTGAGAACTAATCTACAAAGCAGTCGGCAAGGGGACAAGCATTAATTTTCCCAAAATTCAGGGAACCCCCTACATGTCGATCGTGTCGGTCCCGTTGCGAGTCCGGATGAGCCGGCATGCCGTGATTGGCTCACCAGCGCAGAATTAGATCGGAACCGGCAGTGAACAGGCCATGGCGGCCATCGAAGGGGCGCGAGGTGTCGTTGTCGTCGTAGCGCACTTCTGGACGCAGGATTATTCCCTTGCGCAATTGCCAATTGAGGCCGAACGTGGCTGCGGTGTACAAGCCGCGCGAGCCTGTGCGCTGACCCTGCGCGTCGTCGAAGAACTCGAGCCGGGTCGTGCCCTTCAGTTTGTCGGTGAAGTCGTAGCTGAGATAGTTCGCGAAGCCGAACCATGTAACC
>DASRSQ010000186.1:0-12183 GCA_035656475.1 Gemmataceae bacterium
GAGCGGAAAGATGCGGTCAAGCCCGCCCTCGAGGGCGAGCGCCGACGCGGGCAAGGGGCGCGTCGATTCGATGAGCCGAATGCGCTCCGCCAGCTGGCGCAGCGTCTGATCGCGATCGGAAGCCGTCATCGGTCCACGTCGAAGTATGCCGCTGGGAGGCGGGAATGGTCACCGCACAGGCACTGGGAAGCGTGCCGGCATAATAGTATCCATTAGTTCAGGTATATGTCAAGAAATTTTATGAGGCATAGATCTTAACTAATATTCAAGAAAGGAGTTGTGTCGTTATTTACGATTGCGGAAGATTTGCAGCTGCAACGATATTGGTGCTTCCGAATCGAATCTTGGCGACGCCCACGCGGCTGGGCTCTGCGACGCTGGCGCACTATCCTGATTTCAGCAGTGCAAACGCCACCCCGCCCCATCACACCTTGCGAGGAAATCATGTTCAAGTCATGGGCCACATCGCTGATTGCCGCGTTTCTGATCGTACCGAGCGCCTTTGCGCAACCGGTGCGCAAATATGATGCCCCCGGCGCTCCGCCGTTCAAGGTGTTGAAAGCGGGCGAGAATCCGCCGTTGGATGCGGATGACAATTTCGTGATCGGCCCCGATTACAAGCCGGCTCCGGAACGCAAGGTCGTCGAAGGGGTGCCGAAGGGGAAGGTGAAGCAATTCATCATCAATTCGAAAGACACCAAGACCTTCAACCCGGGCATCGCTCGCAAGGTCTTCGGCAAAGTGGATCCGAAGAACCCCAAGACGCTGATCGTCGACACGCACAACATCGACTACAAACGGCAGATCACCGTGTACATCCCGGCTCAGTACGTGCCGGGCAGCGAGGCGCCGTTCATGATCGTCCATGACGGTCCACAAGGCAAGCCAGGCATGGACCTGCCGCACATTCTTGACAACCTGATTGCGCAGAAGCGTGTCCCGCCGTTGCTCGTCATCATGGTCGCCAACGGCGGCGGCGACGCTCAGGGGCACGAGCGCGGCAAGGAATACGACACGATGTCCGGCGCCTATGCGGATTACATCGAAGCCGAGGTGTTGCCTCGCGTGGAGAAGAATTGCGACGTCAAGCTGACGAAGGATCCCGACGGCCGGGCGGCGATGGGCAGCAGCTCCGGCGGCTCGGCGGCCCTGATCATGGCGTGGTATCGTCCGAACCTGTATCACCGCGTGCTGACCACGTCAGGCACCTTCGTCAACCAGCAATGGCCCTTCAATCCCGAAACGCCGGGCGGCGCCTGGGACTTTCACGAAACGCTGATTCCGAAAGCCGAGAAAAAGCCGCTGCGGATTTTCATCTCGGTCGGAGACCGGGATCTGCTGAACCCCAACGTCATGCGCGACAACATGCATGACTGGGTCGAGGCCAACCATCGCATGGCAAAGGTGCTGAAAGACAAGGGCTACCACTACCAATATCTATTCTGCCGCAATTCCGGCCACGGCATCGGCAATGCCCAGTCGCAATTCCTGCCGCACGCCATCGAATGGGTGTGGCAGGGGTATTCGACCAAGAGCAAGTAATGCGATCGCCACGCACGTTGCAAATCCAAATGCAAAGGAAGCAACGGAAGACATTCTCATGGTGTGCCCTCCAGGAGTTGAAGTAACCACCGGAGGCGTGCAACTTGAGTGCCTACGAGTGTAGAGGATTTACTGATTCAAGTGAAATGCTTGGTCGCCGCTTACTCTGCGGTGATCGCCGCGCCGATGTGGAGGGTGCCGCCTTGAACAATCTGGGCGCGCACCCCGCCGCGATGGATCAGCCCTTTCAGCACGCCCACGCGGGTCAATTTTTGCAGATGGCCGCACGGCTCGCACAGGCGCAGGCCGCGCAGGACCACGTCACCGACGCGAAAAGTTTGGCCCACGAGATGGTTGAGCGGCACCCCACGCGTGAGCAGATTGCGGCGTGCCTGGGCCGGCAATAGCGTTATCTCGTATTCGCGCGCGAGGCCCGCAAGCGCCTCCTCCTCGATCAATGTCACCTCGCGATCCGGGCCATCCTTGTCCGAAAACGTGCCTTCCTTCGCAAAGTAGCGATCGCCGACGAGGCCGCGTCCCGCAATCGCTTCGACGGAGTCAATGGACTGCAGGTCGGCGCCTTTCTTGGCGGAGACGAAGATGCCCGCGAGTTGTCCTTGAAACATGGCTCCCTCCTGCTAATTCTTATTACCGCCCAGCAGATACCCGAGAACATCGTGCGTCGATTCGTCGAGCGCCTCGAGGTGGCGAACCTCGATCATGCGGTCGAGCACGATTTCGCCAAATCGGCTGAAGAAGCGACGCGGGTTCTTCGCACGCACCGTCAGGAAGCGATCATCGCGATCCACGCCGACGACATCGTCGATCTCGAGCAACAGCCCCGCGAGGAGGCGATTCTGATCGCTCTCAATCCGAATCGACAGCGGATGATTGTCGAGCAGGTCGCGAATTTGCGTCAGCGTGCCGACCGCAGCGATTCGGCCCGCAGCCATGATCGCGACGTGGTCGGTCAGTTTCTCGAGCTCTTCAAGCTCATGGCTGGAGATGAGCAGGCACTTGCCGCGGCGGGCGATTTCCTTGAACAGGGCGACCGATTCGCGCCGGCCGATGGGATCGATGCCGCTCAACGGTTCGTCGAGCAGCAGCAGCTCCGGATCGTGCAACAGCGCCTGGGCAAGCTTGATGCGCTGCCGCATGCCTTTGGAGTAGCCGGCGATCTTGCGATCGGCCCGTTCGGCCATGCCGACGAGTTGCAGCGTCTCCTCGCTGCGCCGTAGTGCTTCGGTTCGGGAGTAGCCGCAGAGGGACGCCATCGTTTGCACGAAGCGTCGGCCGGACATTTCCTCGTAGAAGGTGTCGAGCTCGGGACAGTAGCCGATGTGGCGTTTGGCCTCCGCGCTCCACGCATCGTGGCCGACGACCTGAACCGCGCCGATGCTCGGCCGCACCTGGCCGGCGGCAAGCCTCAGCAGCGTGCTCTTGCCGCAGCCGTTGTGGCCGACGAGTCCGGTGATGCCGGGGCGCAGTTCGAGCGTGACCTGGTTGACGCCGATGACGGGTCCGTACCACTTCGAAACCTGCTGGAACAGCAAGATCGGCGGACCGACCTCGGGCCCGCGATCGACCGGCGTCGGCGTGGTTCGCGTGAGCGGCACGGGTTGTGCGGTGATCGCCGTCAGCGAACGATCTCCACGCCCCGCGTCCGATGATTCAAGTAGATCAGGCATACGACACACACTCCCGCCAGCGTCAGGCCGGCTTCCCAGAATTCCGGCTGCGGCGCACTGGTGCTGATCTTCTCATGGGCGAAGCCCAGGCACGCCTGTCCGAGCAGGGTCAAGTTATTCCACAGATCGATGAGCCGCCAGTGAACATCAAGCTTGAGGTTATCGACGAGCAAGTTGGACAGGAGCCTCATGAAGATGAACAGAGACATCCAGACCATGATGAGGGGCATGGTGCGGCGCATCCAGCTCGCCGTCGCCACGAGTAGGATAGAGAGAAATACGGACAGGATGGTTCCGTAGCCAAGCACCCCTAGCAAGAGCACGACGCCTCCTGGCCCGCCGCCGTTCGTGGCGAAGTAGTGGACGTCGGTGAGATAGCTCCAGTCGTCGAAGACGTGCTGGGCAAACAGCAGCAGCGCCGGCAGCGTCGCCAGCATCTGCACGATGATGAAGACGGCCAGACATTTGCCGAGAATGTAGTGCCAGCGGCCGATCGGCTTGGCAAGATAAAAGGTCAGGCAGCGGAAGGTGTAATCGTTGCCGACCATGATGGCGCCGACGAGGGCGAGCGTGACGATGAGTATGCTGCCCTGGTACGAAAAGTAATACTGGAACGTGTTCTGACTGCCGTTGAGGATGCTGAGCGCCCGGCCGACACCGCGCACGAGGTTGGCCATCTTGCCGTCATTGGCGATGACATTGATCTGCGATTCCGCCCACGACAACAGAAAGGTGCCGAAGAAGAACATCAGGAACAAAAGTAGGCCGAACGGCCCGTAGAGAATCCAGAACAGCCAGCGCCGCAAGAGCACGCCGAGCGAAACGCGCGCGATCGGCCACACGCTCCACCACGGGCCGCGGAAGACGCCGTGCCAGCCTCGGTAATGGAGCAATGATGGCATTACTTCGGCACCGATTCGAAAAGTTCCTTGGCAAAGTCGCTCAGCCAGCGGCGCTGCTCCTGGGTCTCAGGAATGGGATAACCTCGCGCCGCGGCAACGCGCTTCAGCGCTGATTCCAGGTCCACGCCGGCCATCATCAGAATTACGGCCGCGACCATCGGCGCGCGACCAAGGCCCTGTCGACAATGAATGGCCACATTGCGGCCTTCTTTGAGCCGATCCCCCAACTCCTGGGCCAAATCTAGCAGGGCGTTCTTTGACATGGGCACGCTGCGATCCACAATCGGAAACTCACGAAACCGAATACCCACGGCCTCGCAGGCGGCGCGTTCCTGGGCCAGCGCCAAATCCTCAATCTCCTGTTGGCTAAGCAAGGATACGAGAATGTCGATCCCGGCAGCGCGCCACTGGCTGGCCTCATCTTCAAGCCAGTCGCCACCACGCGGACGCGGAACGATTGCCAGTCGGCCCAGCGCCGGTGTGTCAATCCAGTAAATCTCTGATCGCATTTTGCCTCCGCTCAAGGAGTTGGTCCGGGCAGCGGATCTTTTGGTATCACTTCACGCGGCAGCCCGTCCACATCGACACCACGATCGCGCAGAATCTTGATCCGATGGTGCCCATCGACGATCGTTCCATCAGGCCGCGTCTTGAGTGAACCGACTTGCCCCGGAGCCAACGAGGCGATCAATTCGTCGGTCGATCGCTTGGCGTATTCTTCCAGCTTTAGCCGGACTAGTGAATCGTCTGCGTGCAACGGCTTTAGCGGTGGAACCGGACTCATGTTCCGAGATCGTGATTCTCCTCGATCATGCGATGAAACAGCTCCTCGAGGTCCTCGTCGTCGGGCTGGATGCCGCGGACGAGGATGCCGTGGAGTTGGGCGTACTTGAAGAACGCCTGGGTGGTCCAGGCAGGCGGGACCTGGACGCGGTATTCGCCTCGTTCATTGTCGTGCAGGATTTGCACGCCTTCAAGGCGCAAATCGTCCAGGAAGGCGTTCGGATCGCCCTGGATTTGCAAACGGTAGCGGTCGTGCCGTCTGCGACAGAGCTGCTGAACAGGACCTTGGCACAGGATGCGCCCTTGGTGCAAAATAACGACGGCGTCGCAGACTTTATCGATATCGCCGAGCAGATGGGTCGACAGCAGGATCGCCTTGCCATGGTCCTTGCCGAGTTGCAACAACAGATCGAGCATGCCGTCGCGTCCCGCCGGATCGAGGCCGCTGGTCGGCTCGTCGAGCAACAAAGCCGGCGGATCGTGGACGAGCGCCTGCGCGAGCTTGAGCCGCTGCTTCATGCCGGTGGAGTATTGCTCGAGCTTGCGATAGCGCGCATCGCCGAGGTCGAGATACGTCAGCACCTCGTGGGCCCGCCGCAACGCTTGCTTGCGCGGCATTCCGTACAGTTCCCCGGCGAGGGCGACGTATTCCGCCCCTTGCATCCCCGGTACCAGCGCGTCGGCTTCGGGCATGTAGCCGATGGCGCGCCGCAGTTCGACGCCGCCGCTCGCGAGATCGTGATCGAGTACGCGCCCCGTGCCCGAGGATGGCGGCAGCAGGCCGAGCAGGATCTTCATCAGCGTCGATTTGCCGGCGCCGTTCGGCCCTAGGAGGCCGACGCGTCCCTTGTCAAGCGCGAGGTTGACGTCGAGGAGCGCTTGATTCTTGCCGAAGGTGCGCGAGATGTTTTGCAGTTCGATGAACATCACGTCGTGTAATCCGCGTTCAACCGCACATAGTCATACGTCAAATCGCAGGTGTAGAACGTGCACTTCCCGGTCCCAAGCGTGAAGGTCAAACGCATCGTCAAATCGCGATTTGCCTTCATGTAACCCGACACCGCGACCGCGTCGAACGGCAGCGGCGTCCCCTTGTCGTACAGCAGGAAGTCGCCGAGCCGCAGCGACAAATCCGCCTCCGCGAACGGCACCCCCGCATAGCCCGCGGCGGACACGATGCGGCCCCAGTTTGGGTCGGCGCCGAACAGCGCCGTCTTCACCAAGGCGCTCTCCGCAACCGTCTTCGCAATCGTCCGCGCTTCCGCATCGGTGCGCGTCCCTTCCACGTCGATCGTCACCAGGTGACTCGCCCCCTCGGCGTCAGACGCCATGTCGCGCGCCAGTTCCGCGCAGACGTCGATCGCGGCGTCGCGAAATTCGGCCAGCGCCGCTCCCTTGAGCTTCGGGCCCTGGCCGTTTGCGAGAAAGATCAGCGAATCGTTGGTACTCGTGTGCCCTTCGACGCTGATGCAGTTGAACGACCGATCCGCGGCAATCGGCGCCAGCGCGGCCAAGTCGGCGACGTCGATCGACGCATCGGTCAGCACGAACGCGAGCATCGTCGCCATGTTCGGCCCGATCATTGCGGCGCCCTTGGCGAAGCCGGTGATGCGCATGTCCAGACCGACCTGGCGGGTGCGAACTTTTACTCGCGTGTCGGTGGTCAAGATCGCCCGCGCCGCCCGCTCGAGCGCCTCGGGGCCGTCGGCGACTTCCTTCGCCGCCCGCGGGATGCCCGATTCCATGACGGCCATCGGCAGCAGTCGGCCGATGACGCCGGTGGAGCAGACAAGCATCTGCTTCGCGGGCACGCCGACCTGTTCGCCGAAGAGTTGCGTCATGCGTCGCGCGTCAGCGAGGCCTTGCTCGCCGGTGCAGGCGTTGGCGTTGCCGGAGCACACGACGATGCCGCGAACGTCGGACGCCGGTAGGCGCTCGCGGCACACGTGCACCGGCGCGGCACAGACGCGATTCTGCGTGAACACGCCCGCCGCCGCCGCGGGGCGATCACTGAGGATGAGGGCGAGGTCGAGTCGGCCCGGCTCGGTGGCGCGCAAGCCGGAATGGATGCCGGCGTAGCGATAGCCGTTTGCAAGATGCCAGTGTGTCATGTCCGTAGTTATACGGCAATCAACGCTACTCGCCGAGCATCGGCAAGCTGCGCGTTTGTCGCCATTGTTTGATGGTGAACACCATTGCCGTGATGACGAGCATCAGCAGGCTCGCAAGCCAAACGTACGCGCCGGATCGTGTCCAGAAGCTGATCCAGAAATTTGGATGACCGACTCCAAAGTAACCAATCTGAAGCATCACATGGGTGGCGATCCCCACAGCAATCATTCCAAGAACGACTGCGAAGTGCGGCTGTCGCACGGCAAGGCATGATACACCGAGCCACAACAGCAAATTGGGGGACCAGACAATCAAATTGCTAGCGGTCCAATCGAGCTCACCAGTGTTTTTCAACGGAAAGAATCCGGCGAAGACTTCCCAGCCAAATATCAACTCGTCGGCGTTGACCTCGCCAACGGGCAAGAGAAACGAAATCAAATAGCCTCCGAAGATTGCTCCAATACAGCCCCAGATCTGTCGATTTCGCGTCATGCGTCGTCACGTCCGAGCGTTGAGTTGCTTCATGAACTCGCGCATCCACAGATGATTGTCGTGCCAGGTGCGAGCGCAGACGATGTTGCCATCGACGACCACCGGCTCATTGACGTACGTCGCGCCGACCACCTCGGCGTCGAAACGGCACTTCGCGACCGTGGTAATGCGTTTGCCGCGGATGATGTTGGCGGTGGCGAGGATCTCGATGCCGTGACAGACTGACGCGATCGGGCGGCCCTTCTCGTGCAGGAAACGCACGGTCCGCATCAGGTCCTCGTCGTAGCGGATGTACTCGGGAGCCCGGCCGCCGGAGAGGACGATGCCGGCGTACTCGTCGGGCTTGATGTCGCGGAACGCGATGTCGGACATGAGGTGATAGCCGGCTGTCTCCTGCGTGATGTCCCAATCGTCCGGCTTCTCGTGCTGGACCATGTGATAGCGCCGCCGTTCCGGCGCGGCGACGACGACCTCGTAGCCATCTTCGCGGATGCGGAAGTAGGGATACATTGTGTCGAGCAATTCGACCGCATCGCCGATGACGAGGAGGACTTTTTTCATGAGGAGATTCCCGATTGCTACGCCGCAAGCGGCGGTCACTGAGCTAACAACGCCGCGACCCGCGCGGCTTCAAGCAGCGATTGCGGGTTGGCCAGATTCTTGCCCGCGATGTCGTACGCGGTGCCATGCGCGACGCTGGTGCGCACGATCGGCAGTCCGAGCGTCACGTTGACGGCGGCCAGTCCGGTCAACAGCTTGAGCGCGATGTGGCCCTGATCGTGATACATTGCCACGACGCCGTCGAATCGGCCGCGCTGCGCCTGCACAAAAAGCGTATCGCTCGGCAACGGCCCGACGACATCGATGCCTTCACGTTTCGCTGCTTCCACCGCTGGCGCGATGATCTTCGCTTCCTCGTTACCGAACAAGCCGCCATCGCTGGCATGCGGATTCAGGGCAGCAACGACCAGCCGCGGCGCATGGCCGCACAGCTTGGTCATGACGCCCCGCAGCAGATGGATCTTTTCGAGGACGGCAGCCGTCGTGAGATGGCGAAAGACATCGTGCAGTGCCATGTGCAGCGTGACGTGAACGACGCCGATGCCGTTGGTGACGAGCGGCCCCGGCGGCGCATACAGCATCATGCCGAATTCCTTGACCCCGGTGCGATCGGCGAGAATCTCGGTGTGCCCCGGATAGCGCAGTCCCGCGGCGTGCAGGCCTTCTTTGTGCAACGGCAACGTGACGATGCCATCCGCCTGTTTCGCCATGCAGAGATCGATCGCCGTACAGAGAAAGTCGTAAGCCGCGCGCCCGGCCGCCGCGCTGACGGCACCGACCGCGACGCCACGCAGGTCCTGCGTCGTGCCTTGCAGGCACGGGATGCAATCCGAAGAAGGCGGTGCCTCGTCGAGAGTGCGAATCGGCAGAACCTCGATGGATGCGGCGCGGCGCAGCCAGCCAATGTCGCCGATGACGATCGGGCGGCAGATGGCCTGCAAATCGTTCCATGCCTTCGCAACGACCTCCGGCCCGATGCCGGCAACGTCGCCCAATGTAATCAGCAAACCCGGGTTCATGGTGTCATTCTACGACTGACGGCTCCACTGCTGGACCACATCAGTGCTTGAGTGCTCCCCGAATAACGCAAGTCGCGGTACCGAAAAAGGTTCGTAGCGATTTGAAAGCTCATATTGTCGAAAAGGAAAATTACCGTTTCCGCTGTTTACCTTTTTCGGGTAAAAGGTAAATAAGGGTTCTGGCAATTTACCTTGACGTAAACACGCATGAAACCGAATGAATTCTCTGAGCATTCGCCAGGTCGCATCGTCAAGTCTGTGCAAGGTCATCTGACGTTTCTGCCCGACGAGATTCCGCCCCCTATCCACCCCGACCTAGACCTCGTCAGGGTGACTTCCGAAGCTCATCAAGCGTTGGGAGAACTGGCGGGCGTTGGCCGCCTACTTCCCAATCCTCACTTGCTTATTCGCCCGTTTTTGAATCGCGAGGCTGTGCTTTCGAGCCGGATTGAAGGAACGATCACCAGATTGGATCAGCTATTTCTGTACGAAATTGAACCGGGGGAAATTGAGAATCAGGATGATGCTCGCGAGGTTCGGAATTATGTCGCTACGCTCGAATTTGGATTGGATCAGATCCGCAAGAAAGTGCCGATTACTCTGCACATGCTTCGCGAATTGCACCAGGTATTACTTGATGGCGTGCGTGGCGGGGAAAAACGGCCAGGCCAAATTCGGGACAGGGCTGTTTTAATTGGGAAGCTCGGCCAGACCTTCGAAACAGCAAGGTTCGTGCCTCCTTGCCACACGGCCCTTGCACCTCTCATGGAAAATTTCATTCAGTTTCTTCGAAAGCCACAGCAGATGCCCGTTGTTCTGCAACTCGCCATCATGCATTATCAATTTGAAACCATTCATCCATTCAACGACGGTAATGGGCGTGTCGGTAGGCTGCTAATTACACTCATCCTGTGTGAACGAGGCGTTCTTCCCGAACCCCTCCTCTACCTTTCTGCGTTCTTCGAGCGCCATCGTGAAGAATATTATGACTGCTTGCTTAACGTCAGCCGGCATGGAGCATGGGGAGACTGGTTTCGTTTTTTCGCCGTTGGAATTGCTGAACAGGCTCACGATGCAATTCAGCGATCTCGTCAACTCCTTGACTTGCGAGAAACCTATCGTGCCAGACTTGCCAAAGACGTTCGTTCCATGGCACCAATGCGGTTGCTGGATGAGTTGTTCGCATCGCCATTTGTTACCGTAAATCGGGCGAAAGATATCTTGAACATGTCTTTCAAAAGTGCTCAGCAAATCGTGGTCAAGCTCGAAAAAAAGCGCATTCTCCGTGAGGTCACCAAGAAAAAAAGACACCGAATCTACTGCGCCCATGAAATTCTGAAGCTTCTTGACGCGCCCGTTGCCACGCCATTTGAAGATGGAGCAGGCAACTAGCCCTCAAATAAGCGAGTCGATTTTGGCCAATTTTTGGAAACACCGAAATGTGATCGACTTCGGGCAAAAAACCGCCGAGGACGCGCTCACTCGAAATGGACACCCTCTAGCTTCAGGACATTGCCCGAAGTCGATCACATTTCGGTGTTTCCAAAAATTGGCCAAAATCGACTCGCTTATTTGAAGACTAGCTAGTCTCATTTTCCGTACCCGTGCGGTCGTGACAAACGCCGGCAGGGCGCGGAAAATGAGACTAGTCAACGCATGGCAAACTTGCCATCCACGACTGAATCATTGCAGCGCTTAATCAAGCAATTCAACATCCATGGTATTATCGCGCCGAATGCATCGCGTTCACGCACGCCTGCGGCCTTGCGGCGAAACGCTTGCACGAACCAAACGCACGCCATAAATTGAATGTATCCAGGCATGGGGGACATCGATGTCGCTGGTTCGCTTGATCATCTGGAGCTGCCTCATCGGCGGCTGGGCGGCGTTTCTTAGCTGGCTGATCACCGAAATCCCCTTTCATCATTGGATCGATCAAGAGGGCGCGCTCGCCTTCGCCCTCGCTGTCATTATGGCCACCTTTGTCGCCGTCGCCATCGGCGGCGGGGTCAGCGTCGCTTCGGGTCTGACGAACCCAAAAATCCCCAATCTCCTCAAACGTCTCGGCATCGGCCTCGCCGGCGGCTTGATCGGCGGCCTCATCGCCAGCCTGCTCAGCGGCTGCATTTTCAGCTTTCTTCAGGGAGTTCCCGTGCTCGGCTTCCTCAGCCGCGTGCTCGGGTGGACGTTGATCGGCATCGGCGTCGGCGTGGCCGAGGGCATCTTCGACCGCAACATCAACAAGATCCGCAACGGCCTGATTGGCGGCGCCGTGGGCGGCTTCGTCGCTGGACTTTTCTTCGTTCCGGTCAGCTACATCTTCGGCAGTCCGATGTCGAGCCGAGCATTCGCCTTCGTGCTGCTCGGCCTGTGCATCGGCCTGTTCATCGGCCTTGCGCAGGTGATTCTCAAGGAGGCGTGGCTAACCGTTGAACAAGGCTTTCGCGCTGGCCGGCAGATGATCCTCGGGCAGGACGAAATCACGATGGGGACGTCGGAGAAGTCGAGCCTGATCTTCATCGCCTACGGCGCCAAGGGGGTGGAGCCGATCCATTTGAAGATCTCGAAGATGAAGGATGGCACGGGCTACATGCTGGAAGACAATCAGAGCCGCACCGGCACGCTTCTTAATGGCCGGCCGGTGACGGGACCGACGCCACTCCAGGACGGGGACGCAATCCAGTTCGGCGTGAATGTGGTGCGGTTCAACGAGCGCGTGTCGCAGGGGGCCGGCGAGCGATTGCCGCCGCCGGTCGTGAAGCAAGCGCCCATGCCTGCGCCGATTCCCGCCGGGGCGATTCAGACGAAACCGCCCGCCGCGCCAATTCCCACGGGCGCAATCCAGCCGCCGGCGAAGCCGGTTCCGAAACCGGCGGCGCCGAAGCCTGCGGCCCCGAAGCCGGCGGCCGCACCGAAGGCCGCGTCGCCGCCCCAACCGCAGGAAGGGCGTTGCCCCATCTGCGATCGCAAGATCGTCGGCATTCCCGGCGAGCGCCGCTGCGGCAAATGCTTCACGACATTCTAATCGGACTGCCACGCCGCAAACGGCGAATCTGGAGATTCCAACGTGCCCGAACTCTTCAA
>DASRSQ010000187.1:0-6601 GCA_035656475.1 Gemmataceae bacterium
TCCGCATATCACTCGTAGAAAACTCCATGGTGGCGTACTCCTCGGCCTCGTTGGCCAGCTGGAAGATTCTGTTAGCAAATCTCTTCCAAAGTACGCCGCCTTTTTCACTCGGCTATCCACAACATTTGGCTATATCTCTCCTTACGGCAATTTCGGCCAGAATCAGGGACATTCAATTTTTCGCGCTCCAGGAGTGGCACAATGCGTGGTAGAAATAACCCCCAAGACCGATAGGCATTCGCTAATTTAGCCTAAGGCTGCTTGGCACGGGCTGGGCCTGCTGATCTGTTGGCGTCCGTAATTCATGAAAGATGGCCGTCGAATATTTCCTGAAAAAAACTCTGAGGAAGGCCAATGAATGAGATTTTCGAAGAACGAACGGCGAATAAGAAAACTGTAAACTATTATCTCTGATCCCGGTACGGAAATGGAGCTCTCAGCGAAGGCCGAATATGCCTGTTTGGCAATGTGTGAGCTTGCCAAAAGGCATGAGCGTGGGATGCCGACTAGCCTAAAAGAGCTAGCCGAGCAACTTGGCATTTCTCATGCATTCTTGATGCAGATCTTCATGGCGCTAAAAAGTGCCCGATTAGTGAAAGGCCTGCGTGGTCCCGGCGGCGGGTTCAAACTCGGCCGCAGCCCCGAATCGCTATCATTACTAAACATTGTGGAGGCGATTGATGGCCTCGACAACGGCACGTCTGCATTGAATGCGCTGCCCAATACCCCAATGATCCGGTCCCTGCAACAATTGGAAAAGAAAGCAGAGCAGGCCGCCCGCCAGGTGCTGGGGGCAATGACGCTGGGCGATCTGGCCCGGCAGTCGCCAGAATCCGGAACGCTGGAATATCAGATCTGACAAGAGCGTGATTGCAATCCGACCGAGGCGTCAGCACAGGCGCCCGACACCACCGCATGCTTCGGCGGCAGCGATCGATATCCATTTCTTCCTCGGACCTCTTCCCGGCCTCGGAAATAGCGGTCATCGAGCAAAACGTATTCAACCAAACGCCAGCCCGCCTCGCGGCTCGGCAAAGTGCCCCCACCGCATTTTGATCCAAGAATTGATTATTAACTCAATAATTATTTGATTGGAATTATGTTTATATTCACAAACTCTTGTTGTATAACATCTTATGAACAAGAAAATTAATACATTTTCATATTGACTCCGATAGCCTCCGGGACGATAATCATTATCATGATCAATGTAGTAATGAATAACTGGCCTGGATGTGCTGCTGCGTATGCAACCAGCTCCGCACTCCCTCCTGGAAGGTCACTTTCAAGCGGCCCGAGTGATCGAGTTCGGCGTCGGGGTTGTTGCCCTGATTCGATTGGCGTGAGATAAGGACGTTGTTCGGAAATTACAAGCTCCCACCGATTACAGCCGTGAAAAAATCCGGCTGATCAATCCTGGCCATGGCCTGCGCCCGACCAAAAACGCGCCAGCGCTCGAGATCGCATCTGACGAACCGCAGTAGCAAAGGAGAAGCACCGTGCGAGTGTGTTCAAGCAGCATTGTTGTCTTTTTGGCCCTCTGCCTCGGCACACTGGGCTGCGGCAAGAATGATCGGGAGCCACTGCATCCTGTGCGTGGACATATCGAATACGACGGCAAGCCGGTGCCACATGCGTTCCTTGTGCTGCATCCGGTCAAGGCAACTGGAAAGGAATCAACCAAGCCCCGCGCCAAGGTGGCCGAGGACGGCAGCTTCGTCGTCGAAACCTACGCTGCAAAGGATGGAGCGCCCGCCGGCGAATACGTGGTCACTATCGAGTGGTATCTGAGCAATGCCGTAGCGGGTGGCGGTGAATCGGACGATTTGCCGGCCCGCAATTATTTGCCCCAGCGATACTCAAAAGTCGAGACATCTGGCCTGCGGGTCAGTGTTCAGCCGGGAAAAAATGAAATTCCTACGATCCAGCTGACTCCATAAGGGAATTTACCGATGCGTGAAAGAAACTGCAGACCATACCAGAGGGAGCCGGAAATGCGTTTTGAATCGAAGAAGCTTCGGAGCGGTTTTACCTTGATCGAGTTGCTTGTCGTGATTGCGATCATCGCCATCCTGATAGCGCTGTTGGTGCCCGCCGTCCAGAAAGTGCGTGAGGCGGCGGCTCGTTTGCAATGCGAGAACAATCTCAAACAAATAGGACTTGGACTCCACAACTTCCACGGCGCCTACAAGTATTTCCCGCACAACATTCGCCCAGTCACCGCAGGCGGCATCCGTCGCTCGTGGGCAGTCGATGTGCTGCCCTTTATCGACCAGGATCCGATGTTTCGTGCCTACAACCAATCAGTGAACTGGAGCGATCCCCTGAACTTGCCGGTGACTAGCAAACCAATTCCCGTCTACCAGTGCCCGTCCGTGCCATCTCCAGGCCGCCTGGACGGCGATCCGACCGCCGCCAGCCCGTATGCTCCAATTGTTGCCGTGCGCGACTATGCCGGAATCTATCAGGTGGACCCACGATTGGTAAGCGCAGGCCTCGCAACCAACGGCGGCGTGGGCATCATGTCAAAGACTGATTTTGTCCGGCTCACGGATATTACGGACGGGACATCTAACACCATTCACATTGTCGAATCGGGCGGACGCCCCGATATCTATCGCCTTGGCAAACTGGTTACCAGTGCCACCACCACAAATGGCGTGCAAGGAGGCGGCTGGCCACGCGCAGCAAGTGAACTTGCCGGCCTGGTCGGCACGACCGCGGATGGCGTCACTCCCGTGGGGCCGTGTGGCATCAATTGCACGAACGGCGAGGACGGCCGAAGTCAGCCCTATCCGCACCCCGTCTATGGCACCGATGGCACCTCCCATATCTACGCCTTCCATACTGGGGGCACGAACGTGCTGTTCGGCGATGGAACTGTCCGTTTCTTGTCGGCGAGCACCAATATCCGAATCCTGGCTGCACTGGTTACGCGAACGGGCGGTGAAGTGACCGGTTCGACCGACTGACCCCCCATGCTCTCGTGGGGCGGGACGTGAGTCGTTCTGCTCCACGAGTCCTTATCCTCTGAAATTCCGAGCAAATCGTTCGAGGTGCCCCATGTGGATTCGCGGTCTCTTGCTTCTGTTCATCTTCACCACAATACTCCTGGCGGGTTGCTCAAACACCGCTAGGGACGTCCGTTCAGCCGCCGAAGTCGAGATTGTTAATGTTTCCTACGATCCAACGCGTGAGCTTTATCAAGAGATCAACAAGGCATTCGCCGACCACTACAAGGAAAAGACCGGCAAGAAAGTCACGGTTACCCAATCTCACGGTGGTTCGGGGGCGCAAGCCCGTGCGGTCATCGACGGTTTGAAAGCAGACGTTGTCACTCTGGGCCTTGCAGGCGACATTGAAGCGGTCGCGAAGAAAGGACTTATTCAACCAGACTGGGAAAAGCGCCTGCCCGACCATTCGTCCCCATATACGTCAACGATTGTTTTCGTTGTTCGCGCGGGCAATCCCAAGCAAATCAAGGATTGGGACGATCTGGTTCGTACTGATGTGAAGATCATCACGCCGAACCCCAAGACCTCAGGCGGGGCACGCTGGAATTTTCTCGCGGCCTGGGGATATGTCGCGGTCCACAAGAAAGCTCCGGAGGCCGATGCCAAGCAGTTCGTGGCCAAGATCTATCGGAACACCGTCAAGCTGGATACCGGCGCGCGCGGCGCCACACAGAGCTTTGTTAAGAACAAACTGGGCGATGTCTTTATCTCCTGGGAAAACGAGGCGATTCTCGCGCAAAAGGAAGTGCCGGATCAAAAACTCGAGATTGTATATCCGTCCATCAGCATTCTGGCGGAGCCGCCGGTGGCTCTCGTGGACAAGACGGTTGATGCACGCGATACGCGTGTCGTGGCGGAGGCATACCTGAATTTCCTTTACTCGGACGAAGCACAGGACATTATCGGTAGAAATACCTATCGGCCACGGAATCCCACGTATCAACAGAAATATGCAGCGCAGCTGCCGCCGATCAAGACCTTCACGATTCGGGAAGTGGCCGGCGATTGGACTCAGGCGCAGCAGAAGTTCTTCGGGGATGGCGGCGTCTTCGATCAAATCTATCGGGTGAAATAGGTGCCATATGCCTGGTCACAAACGCACGGCCCTGCCGGGGTTTCGATGGTCCTTGGGGTACACGCTCACTTATCTCTGTGTGCTTGTCCTGATCCCTTTGGCAGCCTGTTTTGCAAAAGCTTCCGGGCTCACCTGGGAGCAATTCTGGGATGTGGTGACTGACCCCATCGCTGTCGCGGCTTACAAATTGAGCTTTGTGACTTCGTTGATCGCAGCGCTACTCAATGCGGTTTTCGGCTTGATGGTCGCCTGGGCGCTCGTGCTTTATGAATTCCCGGGCAAGAAACTGCTGGACGCATTGATTGACTTGCCTCTTGCCTTGCCAACCGCTGTCGCGGGAATCACATTTGCAAATCTGTATGGCAGCGAGGGATGGTATGGACAATACCTGTCCTTTCTGGAGCCTGACGGCTTTGTGGGACACTGGTTCAGCGCGAACGGCTGGTTCGGCGAGAACCTCTTCACGGTCGACACGCGAGCGCGCGGCGGACCATTGTCCATCGTGATCGTCCTGATGTTTGTCGGCATTCCCTTCGTCATCCGGTCCGTGCAGCCAGTGTTGGCTGAAATTGAGGCCGAACAGGAAGAGGCAGCCGCAAACCTCGGCGCTTCGCGCTGGCAGACGTTTCGTTACGTGATCCTGCCCGCCATCCTGCCCGCCTGGCTGACCGGTTTTGCACTTGCCTACGCTCGCGGCCTGGGAGAATACGGCTCTGTCATTTTTGTCGCCGATGGAATACCCGGGGAAACGTTGATACCGCCAGTGCTCATTGTCTCCAAGCTGGATCAATTCGATCAGCAGCGAAGTGCATTCAAGTACGAGGAGGCGGCCGCGATCGCCGTCGTGTTGCTCACCATCTCATTCTTGACGCTGGTTGCCATCAATCTGCTGGAACGCTGGACCAAGCGGTTCGAACCGACGGAGGTGTAACATGCGCAATCAAGATACCGGGCACTCGCCAAGGGGGAATGCGGTCCGCAAGGATCCGTGGTTTGTACGTTGGTCGCTAATTGCATTCACCATGGGTTTTATTAGCGTGATGATTATTGGGCCTCTGCTCAACGTCTTTGTCCAGGGCCTGGAGCAAGGATTGACCGTGGTGGGCCAGGCGGTATCGCATCCGCATGCATTGCATGCTCTGCAGTTGACCGTGATTGCAACTGTCTGTGCGGTGGTACTCAATGTGACGTTTGGAGTCGCTGCCGCCTGGGCGATTGCGCGTTTTCGATTTGCCGGAAAGGCTTTTCTAACGGCGCTGATCGACCTGCCATTCTCGGTGTCTCCGGTGATAGCGGGACTGATCTTCGTCTTGCTCTTCGGCGCCTATGGATTCATCGGGCCATTGGAATTGGGATCGGTCGCCCAGCGGTCGGCCAATGCAGCGAGTTTCGGCCTCATCGGACTGGCGCTTTACTGGCTAGTTAGCAAGATTGGGTTGCTCGCATGGTTCCGAAGGCCGTGGATTGTCGGCGCGGGATTGATACTTGCATTTGTCGGTTTCGGACTCCTTCGGCCTGTTTCGGAAGTGCAGCGCATTGACATCGTTTTCGCCCTGCCGGGCATCGTGCTGGCGACGACTTTCGTGACATTTCCCTTCGTCGCACGGGAACTCATTCCGGTGATGGAGGCGATCGGTCCTGAAGAGGAAGAAGCTTCACGCACGCTCGGCGCCAGCGCCTGGCAAATGTTCTGGCACGTGACGCTGCCCAACATCAAATGGGGCCTGCTATATGGTGTCTTGCTTTGCAATGCGCGAGCCATCGGCGAGTTCGGCGCCGTGAGCGTGGTTTCGGGCAAGCTCGCTGGGCGCACGGACACGTTGCCAATTCACGTGGAGAAGCTTTATCAGGGATTTAGCGCCGTGCAGACTGCCAGTGCCTTTGCGATTTCTGCTCTGCTGTGCGGCCTGGCATTGTTGACCCTTGTTTTCAAATCCTTCCTGGAATGGAAGAACCGACAGCAACTGTTGGCAACCACCTCAAAGGGGGCGCCGTGAGTATCATCGTCAAGAGCGTTGTGAAAAGGTTCAACAATCACCTGGCGGTGGATCGCGTCAGTTTGGAAGTTCCGAGCGGAGCACTTGTTGCATTGCTCGGTCCGTCCGGATCGGGCAAGACAACGCTCTTGCGCATCATCGCCGGTCTGGAGAGCGCGGACGAAGGCACGGTGCAATTGAACGACGAAGACGCCCGCCAACTGGACGTGCGGGACCGAAACATCGGCTTTGTCTTTCAGCACTATGCGCTGTTCCGTCACATGACGGTTGCCGAGAACATTGGCTTCGCGCTGAAGATGCGTGGTCGCCCAAGAAAAGAGATCCAGGAGCGCGTTCGGGAACTATTGAACCTGATCCAACTCGAGGGCATCGAAAACCGCTATCCATCCCAGCTCTCCGGCGGGCAAAGGCAACGCGTGGCGCTGGCTCGCGCCCTTGCAGCAAGGCCGCGTGTGCTTCTGCTTGACGAGCCGTTCGGAGCCTTGGATGCGAGGGTGCGGAAAGAACTTCGGGAC
>DASRSQ010000188.1:0-5854 GCA_035656475.1 Gemmataceae bacterium
CGAATGCGCCTTGATCGTCTGGCCGACGATCTTGCCGGTCACCGTGAACTCGGCGGTCGTGATGACGTCATGATCTCGCAGCTTGAGCAGGTCGGGAGCGACCCGTTCGGAAATCTGCTTCATCAAACTGACGGCCCGGACCGCGACTTCCTGATCGCTGGAGCGCGAAGCGCGCTGCAACATCGGAAACGCAAGATGGCCGACCTGCATCAGGTCCTTGGACGCGTTGTCCCGTTCCTTGTAGACATCGCTCGCCAGCCGTTTGATCGACTGGTTGATCTGCTGATTGACATCGGGGGGCACGTGCAAGCCGAACTCCACGCGGCGAACTTCCTGCAGCGGTATGGATAGCTTGCCGTACTTGGTCTGAACTTCGAGATTCTCCTGCAGTAGCGTCATGCGTACGACGGACCCGTCACCGAACCGAACCTCGGCAAGATTGGGACGCTGGGATGTGGTTGATTCTTGCGCCGGGCTTCGCGATGAAGCGGCGAGGACAAAGAACAGAGCGGCAACAACAGGTGTCCTACCCATGGTTGGCCTCCTTGGTTGAAGTGAAGTGCGGCCGAGAGAGCTGGCTGCTGGCTGGTCCTCCGTAACCAGGATGAGCGCCGAATGGCGTTCCGGACAGCCGCACTATGCCTAACTTATTATTCAACAGAAATTCACGAGAAGTTTCTAGCTCAGTTGGTTTTTTTTGGTTGCCGCTCGTCAATTGTTTCAATAAGCGCCAAGCCCAGGGTTGATATGTCTGATGGCTTGCGAATTCGGAACATCCGCCACAATCCGCATGTCCGCTACAAGCGGCCGTGAACTTGGCGAATGTAGAGAAAAAGTATCAAGCCCGATTTGGAGAACTGCGCAGGCGGGGTAATACTGGTATGTCGTGATGATTAATCATGACGAATCGGGGTAGTGACTGGGTGGTACTCGCGTTGGGTTACCGCCTCGCGCTGGGAGTCGCTACCTCGATTTTTTTTTTGTTCCGCATCGTTCGACCGATGTCGAACGCGACCATAGTTAGCCGTAACGCCGAAGGCGTGTGCAGACGTGGCAGTCACGTCCGCCCACGCCTTCGGCGTTGTGGCTACGGCGCATCATTACGCGGCACGTCTCAACTCAACCGCTTCCGCCGGCAAGGCGGCAATCAACGGCTTGAACGCCTTCAGCACGAGGACGCGGCCCATCAAGCGAGCCAGGATCGGCAGCGGAATCCAGCGCCACACGTGCGGCACCTCCGGGCGACGCAGTTGTCGCTTGCGAATGCGCAGGTCGATGAAGCGCGTGAACAATTCGGACAGTTGCCCGCCGGTGAGTCGGCGTTTGCAGCGCAGCGGGTTTTTGCCGCGATATGGTTTGAACCAGCGATTCCAGAAGAAGAGCGTGCGGACCCAGTAATCGACATCGTAGTACGCCGGCGTCACCGCCAACACCTTGCCGCCGGGTTTCAGCACCCGATACACCTCATCGACCACCTTTTCCGGCTCATCGATGCCATGATGCAGGCTGCTGATGCAAACGACATCGATGCTGCTCGGTTCGAGCGGCAGGCACTTGGGATCCGCCTTCACGAAGCGGCCATCGAGATTGCGCAGGCGAAAATTCCGGCGCACCAGATCGAGTTGGGCGTCGGCGGGGCTGCACACGATCACCTCGGCGCCGTTCTGGGCATACTGGGCCCAGTCCGTCCCCAGGCCGTGACCGACGCCGAGCAACCGTTCACCGCGATGCTTGGCGAATTCGAGCAGCTTTGGGATCCACTTGCCATGCTTGGAATGGCGTTGATTTTCGATATCGAGAAACCATTGGAGCGAATAGGGCTCGGGCAACTCGGCAGTGCGTTGCCGCCAGGCGACCGGTTGCAGCGATTCCAGCGTGTACAGCTTGCGGGCAAATTCGTGCGGATTGTGCGGCCCCTGCAAAGGCTGCATCTTCTCTTCTTGCGCATCGTTTTCCGGGCTGCCGAAGATTGCCTGCAGCGCCACCGCAGGGTCTTGCCATGGATCCGTCATGAGCGGTGCCTCCGTGCACTTCTCAGGGACTTTGCAACCTGGCAGTTATCCGGAGCCACGCAAAGAATCAAGGCCAACTGATCGTTCGAGACTCACTGTTCTGGTGCATAGTGCCGCTCGGGCACAAACCGAATTTGCTCCCGAAAATAATGCTCTTCGATTCGGTTGCCAAGGAAATCGAACAGAAAATCAAACATGCGCTGCGGGTATTCGGCAATCCCGTCCCATCGATCATCGTAGACGACCACGTGTTTTTCGGGCGTCGCCGGATCCATGAGCAAGAACACCATGGTCCCCCGGCCGTCCGCATACGCAATCGGAAACAGTCCGCCAGGTTCCGGATAGAAATCGTATGGCAACCAATGAGGGGAATCTTCGCGCAGCCCCAGGTAGACGTCAGAAACGGATCGAACTACTGCTTCGTACAGCGGATCGAATGGATTGTAGATTTGCAGGCGTCCTGCCCCGCCATCGAACCTACCGGAGCCATAGGTGCGGCCGAAGTGCGCCATCTCTGCAGGAAGGCGCACGCCAAGGCGTTTTTGCACCGCAGCCCACGAATTCTCATCGTCGGCAAAAAGCGGTTTCGCGGGAGGAGGAACCAGCTCGGTCAGATCGCGGATGGTAGACATTTGACCTCCGAATCCTGCTTCGTGTCACTTCTTCGTCTGATTCCAGTAGATGCGGATGTTGTGCGTCTGCCGGCCGACGGCAACGATGTCGAGCTTGCCGTCGCCGTCGAGATCCGCGGTGGCGATGTCCTCGGCGGCGACGCCGCCGTTGTCGAGGATTTGGCGTTGCCATTTCGTGCCGTTCGCATCGGTCGCCTTGTACACGCGAACGCCGCGGCTCTCGGTGAACTTGTCGGTTTTGTTCGGCACGTCGCGGATGCCGATGACAATTTCGTCGTTGCCATCGCCGTCGAGATCGGCGCAGCTCACGCCGTGGCCCCAGCGGAGATGGTCGTCAAGGACATGACGGTCCCAGAGGCCGGTCTTGTCGGCAGGCTCGGTGTAGACGACGACCTGGTTGCCGTGCCAGGGTTCGATGGTGGCGATGAAGCGAGTGCCATTCTTGAGCTTGCCGTACTTGATCTCGCTGGCGCCGCGATTGGATTTCGGATTGTCCTGGTTGCCGACGCCAAGGTGGCGCTTCGTCCATTTGCCGGCTGACAGGCTAAGCAAGTTGACGCCTTCGTAGCTGGCGACGAGCACGTCCTTTCCCTTGCGGCCGACGGCGTCGATCGGCTCGAAGTTGTGCGTCGTGTGCAGCGTCTCGTCGAGCACCTCCGGCACCCAGCGATCCTTGGTCGGGTCAGCCGGGATGCGATAGGCGGTGACACGCACGGGGGAGCCATCGGTCCAGTTGTTCTTCGCGGTGGCGCCGCGGCCGACGAGCGGGACGGAGATCAGGGCCGCCTTGCCGTTGCCGTCGATGTCCGCGAAGCGAATGCGATGGACGGTCGGCTCGAGATCGATCGGGTAGACGGTCCAGTCCTCGTCGAGGTCCTTGCCGCGCTTGAGCCATTGCAAGGTGCTGTTGTCGTTGCTGGCGGCCGGTCCCTTCCAGCCGGCGCCGAGGGCGAAGTCAAGCTTGCCGTCGCCGTCGACGTCGTAGGCATCGATGCAGACGTTGTCGGGCTTGGTCAGGCCCTTGATGATCGTGTGGACCTTCCAGGTCGGATTCTCGAGCCAGATGACGCGCTTGCTATCGACGACAACGATGTCCTTCTTGCCGTCGCCATTGACATCCACGCACTTGACGGCATAGCCGATGTCGAGCTTTTCGTCGAGCTCTTGCATGCGGAACGACACGAACGGCGGGGGCGCTTCGCCGGCGGAAGTGTTCCAGCTTGCCAGCGCGAGCAAGAAAAGGGCCGGGACCGCCAGACACGCGCTCAAGTTTGCTTTCATGATCGCCGTTCCTTTTGACAGAACCTCGATTCTACAGTAGGTTAGAGAGAGTGTATTGGAAGGACGGAGCAACGAAAGGAACGAAATGGCACGCTGGATCGGAACCGCCGCTGTCGCCCTGACCGCCGTTTTCATGCTAAACGGAGTGCACGCGCAGGACACGCAAAAGAAGAAGCTCGACTCCACGGTCATCTTCAAAAAGCTCGACGCCAACAGCGACGGCAAACTCAGCAAGGACGAGTTCCTCAAGCTCGCCGACCATTTCAAGAACCGCGACAAGGCTCGCGAAAAACTGGGCGCTTCCTACACAAAGTTCGACACCTCCATGACCGGCCTCACTCCCGATCAATTCCGCATGTATCTCGACAGCGTCCGGAGGAAGACCGAATCTCGCGCGATCCAGTCGAAGTAACGACACGCAACGACAAAACGAGCCGCGACCGTAAGGGAGCGAACCTGCATCCCAAACCGCGGCGCGCATAACACGCTGTTGCCTGAGCAATTCAGGTGCGCTCCCTCACGGTCGCGGCTCGTAAGTGTGTTACTGCGCTGCAATTTGACGACTGTAACGATCGCGCGTACTCGTGGAAACTTCCACGCGAAAGCCTATACCAACCCCGTGGCAACAGTCGATCTTGGTATAAGCGAGTCGAAATCATGGAACTGCAACGCATTCACGCCCGTGAAATTCTCGATAGCCGCGGCAATCCGACGCTCGAAGTGGACGCGGTCCTCAGCGATGGCTCGATCGGCCGGGCCGCGGTGCCTTCTGGCGCCAGCACCGGCGCCTACGAGGCCGTCGAACTGCGCGACGGCGACAAGCAACGCTACCTCGGCAAGGGCGTGCTCAAGGCGGTCCGCAACGTCAACGAGGTCATCGCTCCCAAGCTCGAAGGCGAAGATGCGACCAACCAGCTCGAAATCGATCGCATCATGCTCGATCTCGACGGCACCCCCAACAAGGCCAACCTCGGCGCCAACGCTCTACTCGGCGTCTCGCTCGCCGTCGCCCATGCCGCTGCGTCGTCCGTCGGTCTACCGCTTTACCGCTATCTCGGCGGCACTAACGCCAAGCTGTTGCCAGTGCCAATGATGAACGTGCTCAACGGCGGCAAACACGCTGACAGCACCGTGGACTTTCAGGAATTCATGATCATGCCCGTCGGCGCATCGAGCTTCCGCGAAGCGCTGCGCATGGGCGCCGAGGTGTTCCACAACCTCAAGAAGGTGTTGCACGACAAGCACCTCAACACCGCCGTCGGCGACGAAGGCGGCTTCGCCCCCGATCTCAAGTCCGCTGATCAGGCCCTCGAGCTGCTGACCAAGGCCGTAGAGAACGCGGGCTACAAGCCGGGCACGCAGATCGCGTTTGCCCTTGATCCCGCCACCACTGAGCTGTTCGAGGAAGCGAAGGCGAAGGGGAAGAAGGGCTACTGCTTCTTCAAGAGCGATCCGAGCCGAATCGCGTCGAGCGATGAGATGATCGATCTGTGGAAGACGCTGTGCGCGAAGTGGCCGATCCGCTCGATCGAAGACGGCCTCGCCGAGGACGACTGGGACGGCTGGCAGAAGCTGACGCGCGAACTCGGCGGCAAGGTCCAGCTCGTCGGCGACGACCTCTTCGTCACCAACACCAAGCGCCTTCAGGAAGGCATCAACAAGAAGGCCGCGAACAGCATTCTTGTCAAAGTGAACCAGATCGGCACGCTGACCGAAACGCTCGACGCGATCGAACTGGCCCGACGCAACAGCTTCACCGCCGTCATCAGCCATCGCTCGGGCGAGACCGAGGACGTGACGATCGCCGACATCGCGGTCGCCACGAATGCGGGGCAGATCAAGACAGGATCGACGAGCCGCACGGACCGCATTGCGAAGTACAATCAGTTGCTGCGCATCGAGGAGGACCTTGGTGCGCAGGCGAAGTTC
>DASRSQ010000189.1:0-7978 GCA_035656475.1 Gemmataceae bacterium
GCCGGTCGCGTATCGACCTGGCGCCGAGTATCTCCTGCGGCCAGCCGAACGCCATCTGGAGGAAGCTGCCGCGCTCTTAGAGCAAGCGGGGCAGTACGAGCGTGCGGATATGGCCCGCGAGATGGCCGCGCGGATCCGCCAGGACGCTCGCCGTTTCGAGACGTATGGGGCTCCGGTCGAAGTCTCTCCCGCTGTGCCCTACGGTCCGGCGAACCGGTAGGCCGCGCGCGTCCAGGGGGCAGAAAATGCGGCGCCGCGCCCAGGCGTGTGTCGCGTAGCGGGTCCATTAGGGTCCTAACGATCAAGCCGGTTGATCGCAGGGCCTGTGCCCCAACGTCGCGTTCCGCGCTGAACGTCGACCGCGCTTGATTGACACTTCCCGCTGGCGCCATTACTCTGAACCACAACAGGGCTTAGGTACGATTTCCACGGAGGCATTCGCCCCCGTCGCCATGTCGCCAGCACGCCCACTTCCTGCCGGCGAAATGTGCGGATCCTCACGCCCCAACGGTCTCTCGCGACCGACTTGCTACCGATACTCGGCGGTATGACCGTGCGACTCGCGGCGTCATGAGACATGGCTTTTAACCGTTCATAAATCGAGACTGTGATGGCAACAGGGATGCGCGATTTCACCGAGATCCTCATTCGCCAACGCGTGATCAGCGCGGACCAATTGGCCGAAGCCAATCAGATGGCGCGGGCCTCGGGCGTCAAGGTGGGCGATGCGCTCGTGCGCTTGGGCTACGCCACCAGCGACGAGGTGATGCGAGCGATCGCGCAGGAGCACGGGCTCGATTTTGTGAATCTGAGCGAGATCGCCATTCCCCCCGCGGTTGTGGAAATGGTTCCGGAATCGGTGGCCCGCGAAAATGCCATTCTGCCGCTGGCCAAGGAAGAAGATTCGCTGAAGGTCGTGGTCAGCGACCCCAACGACCTCGATACACTCGATAAGCTGCGATTTATTCTCAACTGCAAAGTGGATATTGCGCTCGCGCCCCGCGAACACATCGTCGATGCCATCAATCGGCACTACGGTCAGACGGAAGGCGAAAGCGCCGACTCGATGCTTCAGGAGTTCACCGACACCGCCATCGATTTCACGGAAACCGTCGAAAGCAGCGATTCAGCAACCGAAGTGGTGGACGAGACCAGCGCCCCCATCGTGCGCCTGGTACAGTTGATCATTTCCGAGGCGGTGCAATTACGGGCTTCGGACATTCATGTCGAGCCGTTCGAGGATCGGGTCCGCGTACGCTACCGGATCGACGGCGTGCTGGTCGAACGCGATGCCGCCCCCCGCCGCTTGCTCGGCGCGATCCTCTCCCGCATCAAGATTCTGGGCAAGATCGACATCGCCGAGCGGCGCCGCCCCCAGGACGGCCGTATCAAGGTCACGGTGGGCGAGAAAGAGCTCGACTTGCGCGTCAGCGTCCTGCCGACCAACCACGGCCAGTCCGTGGTCATGCGGATCCTGGATAAAGACAGCATCCGGGTCGGATTACGGCAACTGGGGCTCTCAGAGGACGATTTCCGGAACTTCAATCAGCTGGTGCGCCGGCCGAACGGGATCATCCTGGTCACGGGCCCCACTGGCTCCGGGAAGACCACCACCCTTTACGCAGCGCTCAATGACCTGAACCGCCCAGACCGAAAAATCATTACTGCCGAGGATCCGGTCGAATACTACCTCCCGGGCATCAACCAGGTTCAGGTGAGCCATGGGATCGGGCTCGACTTCGCGCGAATTATCCGCTCGATGTTGCGTCAGGCTCCGAACGTCATCCTGGTGGGTGAGATGCGAGACTCGGAGACGGCTGAAATGGGGATACAGGCCTCTCTGACTGGACACTTAGTATTCAGCACACTACATACGAATGATGCGCCCGGTGCTGTTACGCGCATGGTCGACATGGGTGTTCCCTCCTACCTGGTGGCGAGCAGCGTTATCGCCATCCTTGCCCAGCGTCTGGTGCGGGTCGTTTGCACCAAGTGCAAGCAGCCGTACATGCCGACGGATGCTGTTTTGGAGGCCGCCGGCATCCGTCGAGAAATTGCCGAAAAGGCGCATTTCATGAAGGGAAAGGGGTGCGGAAACTGCCAGCGCAGCGGTTATCGCGGCCGCATCGGCATCTACGAATTGCTACTGATGAAGTCGAAGATCCGCGAGCTGGCGTTCAAGGGCGTTTCGACGCAGGAGCTGCGCAAAGTCGCGATGGCAAACGGGATGAAGACGCTCTATCAGGACGGCATGATCAAGGCCATGAAGGGCATCACGTCGATCGAGGAGGTATTCCGCGTCGCCAAGCGTACCGGCCAAGAGTGATCGCCGGGCGACCACCTCTTGCCGGCGGTGGGGCAACGGCAACGTCTGCAGCTTGGCTGATGCGATGGGGCTTTGACAACAATCCAATGCGACAAGCACCTGACTGGTGACGTCGAGACAACTCGTTGGAAGCTGGCCCATCGGCTCACCGCAGGTATCTGAACAGGCGAATAGTTACTCGGAACAGAGAATCGCGGAGTTAAGTGGCGAAATTTGAGTCGCGGACGGAGAGGACGAATAATCCCTAGCCAGGCAGCACCGGGGAGAAGGCCGACTGAGACGTGTTTCAGCGATCCGTTCTGAGGGGGACGGCATTCGCCATCTCGGTACGCGGCAGGCCCACGGTGCTGGAGGGATTCAGGGGTGTTCCGACCCGACCGCGGCTTGCCACTGGCTAACCGCGCGGGAGGCACTTCGTGGGTACCATCTTAATTGACAAGCTGCTGCAGACCGTCGTTACCCAAGGGGCTAGCGATCTGCACATCGCTGTCGGGCAACCTCCGGTTTTGCGGCTGCACGGCCGCATGCGCAAGCTCGAGACCAAGGTGCTGACCGGCGACGATACGGTCAGCCTGATGAAGAGCATTTCGCCCGAACGCTGCCAGCAGGAGCTGCAGGAGGTCGGCGGTAGCGACTTCGGTTTCGCGTTCGGCACGCAAGCCCGCTTCCGTGTTTCCATCTTCAAGCAGAAGGGAAACATCGGCATGGTGCTGCGGCAGATTCCGACGACCATGCTCACCATGGAGCAGTTACGGCTGCCCCCGGTTTGCAAGGAGCTGATCCTGCGGCCGCGCGGCTTGTTTCTCGTGACCGGTCCGACAGGCTCGGGCAAGTCGACCAGCCTGGCGAGCATGATCAACTACCTGAACGAGACGGTCGATCATCACATCATCACGATCGAAGACCCGATCGAGTTCTATCACGAGCACAAGAAATCGACGGTTAACCAGCGCGAAGTGGGCGTGGACGTGCCCAGCTTCGCCGAAGCGATTCGCCGCGCCTTGCGGCAAGACCCCGACGTGATCCTGGTCGGCGAAATGCGCGACCTGGAAACGATCGAAGCCGCGATCACGGCCGCCGAGACTGGCCACGTCGTGTTCGGCACGCTGCACACCACCGGCGCCCAGGGCACGGTGAACCGTATTATCGACGTGTTTCCGACCAGCCAGCAGGACCAGATCCGCACGCAGTTGTCGACCTCGATCATCGGCATCCTCTCGCAGGCGCTGGTGCCCAAGATCGGTGGGGGCCGCGTCGCCGCGCACGAGCTATTGGTGGTCACCTCGGCCATTGCCAACCTGATTCGCGAGAACAAGACCTTCCGTATCAATTCCGCCATTCAAACCGGCAGCAAGTACGGCATGCAGTTGCTCGACGATCACTTGTTCCGGCTGTGGAAAGAGGGACTCGTCAGCAAGGAAGAGATCATGTTCAAGTCGAACTCACCCGACGATCTGAAGCGCCGCTTGCAGCGCGCCGACGCCGGGCTGGCCGACGAAGAGGAAGACGAAAAGGAAAAGAAGGAAGGACACGGACATTAAACCGACCCGCACCGTTCGGGTTAAACGGCTGCGCCGTTGGCGCGCCCGGCGTTTCGGGTTGATGACGCGATCCACATACCCAACGTTACACCAGGCGACAGCAACGCACCAGGCGACAGCAACACATACTAACGGCACAAGTCTGATCCGCTAAAAGCGGCACCGCGACAGGGCACGACACTTATGGCAATGCGACGCATCGGCCAGATCTTCGTCGATCTGGGATTCATCACCGACGAGCAACTGGAAATGCTGCTGGAAGAGCAGCAGCAGCGGCCCGACGAGTTGCTCGGCCAGGTGGCAGAAAGCATGGGCCTGGTCTCCGACGACCAGTTGGCCCAGGCGCTCGCCGAGCAGATGAACATGCAGGTGATCGCGCTTTCGGACGTGGTCGTTCCGCCCGAGGTGTTGGCCTACGTGACCGAGCCGATGGCGCAGCTCTACCGCATCATCCCCGTGAGCTTCAAGAACGGCACGCTGGTGATCGCCATGTGCGATCCGCAGAAGCTGTCGATCCTGGACGAGCTGCGGAACTTCCTCGGTTACGACGTGCGCGCCGTGGTGGCCACCGAGCGCGACATCAAGGCGGCGCTCGAGCGGTACTACGCCACGGCCGAGAGCCTCGAGTCCTTGATCACTGACATGGAGCAGGACAAGGACATCCAGGCCGCCGCTGCCATGGTGGGCAAGGAAGGGCCGATCGACCTGACGAGCGTCGAGGCGCTGGCCGATAGCGCTCCGGTGCGCAAGCTGCTCAACATGGTGCTCCTCTTGGCGATCAAGGACCACGCCAGCGACTTGCACTTCGAGCCGTTTGAGAACGAGTTCAAAATCCGCATCAAGGCCGACGGCGTCTTGTACGAGATGGTGCCGCCGCCGCGCCACCTGGCGTTCGCCATCACGACCCGCATCAAGGTCATGGCCAATCTGGACATCGCCGAACGCCGCTTGCCCCAGGACGGCCGCATCGAGCTCACCGTCGGCGGGCATCCCGTCGACTTACGCGTCTCCGTGCTCCCCACCATGTTCGGCGAAAGCGTGGTCATGCGGGTGCTCGATCGCTCGGTCGTTAAGCTCGATCTCAACGGCGTGGGCATGAACGCCGATCTGATGCGGCAGTTCCGCAGCGTCATCGGCAAGCCCAACGGCATCGTGCTCGTGACCGGGCCGACGGGTTCGGGAAAGACCACGACCCTCTATTCGGCGCTGTCCGAGCTGAATCACATTCAGGACAAGCTGATCACGACCGAAGATCCGATCGAGTACGACATCGACGGCATCGTGCAGGTGCCGATCGACGCCTCGATCGGCAACACCTTTGCCCAGTGCCTGCGGGCCATCCTGCGGCAAGATCCGGACCGCATCCTGGTGGGCGAGATTCGCGACGTGGAAACGGCCGAGATCGCCGTGCAGGCGTCGCTCACCGGGCACATGGTGTTCAGCACCCTGCACACGAACGACGCCCCCAGCACCGTGACGCGTTTGCGCGACATGGGCGTGCAGCCGTTCTTGATCACGGCCACGGTCGAGGCGATTCTGGCCCAGCGCCTGGTGCGGCGCATCTGCAACAACTGCCGCGAAGAAATCCGCCCCAGCAGCGAAATGTTGGCCGAGCTGCAGCTATCGCATTCGGACGTGGCCGGCAAGAAGTTCTATCGCGGCAAGGGTTGCGAAAACTGCAACAACACCGGCTACAAGGGACGCGTCGGCCTCTTCGAGCTGATGGTCATGAACGAGGATTTGCGCGAAATGGTGTTGCGCAACGCCTCGACCGACGACTTGCGTGACAAAGCCCGCAGCTACGGCATGATCACCCTGCGCGACGCGGGCCTGACCCAATGCTACGCCGGCACCACGACCATCGAAGAAGTCGTGCGCGAAACCATTGTCGAAGGATAACAAAGGAAATGAGGAATATGAGGAATGATGAATGCAGAATGACGAACGGGTAGCGCCGCGCCGCGGGCGGGGATTGCCCTCTCATCATTCATCATTTTGCCTTCCTCATTGCTTCGGGAGCTTGCCATGCCGACTTTTCAATTCGAAGCGATGGACGCTCAGGGCCAGGAGATCAAGGACCTGATCGAGGCGCCCAGCGAAGAAGAAGCGCAAGCCACGATTCGGCAGATGGGGTACTTCGTCACGAAGATCTCCGTCAAGAAGGCCCGCAAAGCCGCCGCCGAAAAGAAGAAAAGCGGCAAGAAGAAAAGTTTCGCCATCGGCAGCGTCAAGTCGAAGGTCCTCACCACCTTCACCCGGCAGTTGTCCATCTTGCAGGACGCCGGCCTGCCGATCTTGCGCAGCCTGCGAATCCTCGAAGGGCAGCAAAAGGGCGGCCGCCTGAAGAACAGCCTGATCGACGTCTGCGACGATATCGAGTCGGGCTCGACTTTGTCCGAGGCCATGGCCAAGCAGCACAAGGCCTTCGACCGGCTGTACGTCAACATGATCAAGGCCGGCGAGGCCGGCGGTGCCCTGGAAATCATTCTCCGCCGCCTGGCCGAATTCCAGGAAAAATCGGAATCGCTCAAGCGCAAGGTCAAAGGCGCGCTCGTCTACCCCGTGGTCGTCATCACCGTGGCGGTGGGCATCCTGGTCTTCATCATGTACAAGATCGTGCCCGAGTTCATCAAGATCTTCGACGGCTTCGGTCTGAAGCTGCCCGCGATGACCGTGCTCCTGGTGAACATGAGCTACGCCACGGTGCACTACTGGTACTTGATCCCCGTCATACCGATCAGCTTCTGGCTGACGGTCAAACTGATACGCAAATTCAAGCACGGGCGGATCGGCTGGGACACGTTCCTGCTGAAGATGCCGATCTTCGGCCAGATCGTGGAAAAGAACATCGTTGCGCGCACCACGCGCACGCTCGGCACGCTGGTGGCCAGCGGCGTGCCCATTCTCGAAGCCCTGAACATCACCCGCGAAACGTCCGGCAACGCGGTGTTCGAGAACATGTACACCAAGATTTACGAATCGATCCGCGAGGGCGAATCGATCTCGAAGCCGATGAAGGAGTTCTCGCGCCCGCGCTTCCATGTCATGGCGGCCTTCTTCTGGTTCGTCTTCGTGGCCGGGCCGATCGGCGTGTTGATCTACATGACCCGCATGAACTCGCGCATCGTCGACGACCTGGTCGTGAACATGGTCGACGTGGGCGAGGAAACCGGCGAACTCGATACCATGCTCTACAAGGTCGCCGACAACTACGACGAAGAAGTCGCCGTGCTCACCGAAAGCCTCGTCAGCTTGCTCGAGCCGTTGATGATCGTCGTGCTGGGCGTGATGGTCGGCTTCATCGTGATCGCGCTGTTCCTGCCGCTCATCGACCTGATCACCAACCTGTCGGGTGGAAAATAAAGGAGTCCGTCGTGAATACCCTCAAGCACAACATCGCCGGCGGAACGGAATTCCCCTCTCCGGGAGAGGGCAGAGGTCGCCACAATAACCCCTCTCCCTCCCAGGGAGAGGGCAGCGGTCGCCGCAAGAACCCCTCTCCCTCCCCGGGAGAGGGCAGGGTGAGGGTCACGGGCCTCTACCGTCACTCATCATTCAACACTCACCGCTCCGCGTTCACCCCCTCTCCCTCCCAGGGAGAGGGCAGAGGTCGCCACAATAACCCCTCTCCCTCCCAGGGAGAGGGCAGGGTGAGGGTCTCCGGCCTGCGCCGTCGCTCATCACTCAGCACTCACCGCTCCGCGTTCACCCTCGTCGAGCTGATGATGGTGCTGATCATCATCGGCATGCTGACGACGCTCCTGGGCGTGGCGGTCGGCTACGCGATCAACGCCGCCAAGAACACGGCCATCCAAACCGACCTGACGAATCTCGACACGGCCTTGCAGTCGTACAAGAACAACTACGGTAGTGAGTATCCGACCTCGATGGCGATCCCGCCGATGACTGTAAGCAGCACCGTTCCGTCGCGATACGATCTTTTCGATCGGTCGCTGCGCAAGAGGTTTCCGCGGTGCACGGCCAACTATGCCGCTGTGCGGCAGATTCTGACAAATCTTCCGGCCGCCACGCCGCCATTTCCTGTGTGGCAGACTGTGTCTCTCGGCACAGGCCTGACGGTGACTCTGGACCTCGACAATATCGACGCGGC
>DASRSQ010000190.1:0-4426 GCA_035656475.1 Gemmataceae bacterium
TGCGAGGCCGGCGACCGCTCCAACGGCGATTCCGCCGAGCCAGCCGGCGCCTGTGCCGTACGCCCAGACGCCTGCCGTGACCCCTGCGAATAGAGGAAGGGCGTAGACCGCGAGGTAGAACAAGAGACAGCAGATGACGCCGATGGCGGCGATGCTGGCGAGCACGCTGAGTAAAATCATAATGGTGGCCTCCGTGAGACAAGGATCTGACGGTCGCGCCTTCCACCACCACCACGGCGCTCTCGACAATATAATCCAAGCGGTGCGGCTTTGGAGGGGTATTGCGTCGCGACCTGCGCTTCCGCGACGAAGTTTGCAACGGAACCGAGATCGGATAGTTTGACTTTGCGGCCTATCGCTTTCTGGATGCGTGTGCGAAAAGTCTCACGCGCAAGTACGCCCTAGAGGGGTAGTCGGCTACTCTGAAGCGGCATTGAGCACGACGCGGAAATTCGCGTCGGTGGTCTTCTTCAAAAACAATTCGGTCGTGGCGAGAAGCTGCAGGATGGGCACCGTCACGCTATCCACGCTCGCCCCCGGCTGAACGAGGACGACCTCAAACTCAACTTTCGACTTCCGGGACTTCTCCTTGAAGTACGACAACTCCCGTTGGCCGCCCTTGAGGAAGCGCGTCGCCCCGTTGGCGGCCCATTGGGCCTCGCGCCGTTTCAGGTCCTTCGCGAGGCGTTCGACGCCCTTGTGCTTCTTCGTGATGCACTTCTGGGCCTGACCGCAGACGAAGTAGAAGTTTTCGATGGAGCCGGAGACGCGCGCGCCAATCGCTCCTTTGCAGTGGACGAGCGTCAGCTTGATGGTGCTCTCATCAACATCCTTAAGGCAGACCAAGTCGCCCGCTTCGGCCTTGCCGTCATCATTGAAGATCAGGTCGTACTCGTCACGCAACTGCGCGAAAGCGCGGTACTGGATCGTGGCTGCGTCACCCGCCTTGCCAATCGACTCTTTGTTGAGCGGGATACCCTTGAAGTCCCAGGTTTCCAGCTGATCTTTCGAATAGATCCCGGCATCGAGCTTCGTCGGGATGTGATAGCAGTTGTACGAATGCGTGCCGTCCGCATAGCGGATAATGACGGGATCCCTTTGCAGGTAGACCTCCAACGGCTCAGCCGGCTTCGTTACCTTCTTGAACTGAACTTTGGGACCTGACGTGTGCTTGTAGGCGTAGCCGCCAGGAAGCGCCGGCGAGATTTCGAGACGGTAGACAGCCCCGACGTCTTCGGCCTCGAAGCACACGTTGATGGTGCCGTCAGCCTCCACGGAGTCGATGCCGACATCAACCTCGTAGAGCAGCTTCTCGATGGTCCCGAACAATACCGACTGCCGCTCGCTCAGGCTAAGTTGAGCCTGTTCGCCCCATTCGGCAGAGATCGCGTGCGAGGCGTGGGGGGCCGTTAGTTTGATTGGCCGCAAAAAACCTTTGATGATGTTGGTGACGTCGTCGACATCGGATGTCACCTTCCCCCAGGTCGTCTTCGTCCAGGCCGCCCAGTCGGCGACCGAGCCGGACTTGCGAAGCTGCCAGACCTTGCCGCGGCGCTTCGCGCCGCCCCACAGCACGCGGTCCCCGTCTTCGTAACCGACGCAGGCAATGTGGTTGAGTTCGGCTTCGGACTTGTCGATGTGCGCGAGCCCTTCGGTTACGTTTGTTCCGAAGTAGGTCGTGAAGCTGATGGCACCGACCCGGCGCGAACCGAGGTTCTTGACAAGCGGCAGCTCGACGCCGTTCAGGATGTTGAAGATCGCATCGCCGCCGAAGAGCTCGACGTCGTCGCTGGTGATCGCCTTCGCCATCTGCTCCGTGCGCATGCGATCATAATCGCTCGCATAGATCGAAAGGACGCTCTCATCGCTGTCCCAGCGGGCGATGATCAGGTCGTAGAAGCTGTTTGTGATGTTCTGATAGTCGCCCCATTTGACCTCTTCGGTCAGGGCGACAACGGCGACGAGAAGCTTGTCCTTGTCGTCGAGTGCGTACCATGTTTCGGCACCAGGCGGCAGAACGTCCGCGTATTGGAGCGGCATCCACTCCTTGCATTTCGTCTTGTAGAACTGGGTCGAGATCGCAGGCCGCAGATTCCAAAGCGACAGTTCGGCCGACAGCGTGCCTTTCTGTTTCAGTTGCTCGACAACGTCTTGTAACCTGAGTTCGTCATCGATTCGCTCTTCACTGAGCCGCCGAATGAGATGGTCCCAGTCAGCTCCTTCGGCGTAGAGTCCGGCCAGCTTCCTTTCTGCCTGCGGATCCGCGATGTTGGTGACGACAGTAGCGTTTCCGACATTCACTGGCCCTTTGCGCGTGAAGCGCCCAATGAACTGAAGCGTAATGGCCAGCGATTTGTGGGTGTCATGCAACGCTGCAACCTTCAACTGAGGAAAGTCGAAGCCCTCGCCAAGCATGTCGACGCAGACCGCGATCCGAGAACCGGTGTTGTTCCGGTTTCTGAGCGCGGCTAGGGCGGCACGATTCTGACTGTCCGGACGGTCTGAGTAGACCTTTACCGGCGCGAACTCCGGCGCCAGCCTTTGGTAGAGTTCGGCGAGCACATCTGCGCGCGCCTGCGTCTCCGTGCGGGCAAGCAGGATGTGGTCGAGTTTTTCGTCGTTCAGGTCGTGGCGAAGGGCCTCAACTGCGGCGCGGGCAACGGCTTCGTCGCGTGCCTCTTGGTCGCCATACTCTTCAACCGTCTTTAAGTTGATCCGCTTGTAGTACCCGGCGCGCTGCGCGTCCCCCAGCTTGTAGTTGAAGATGATCTTGCCATCAACGCGCTGCTCGTCACGTCGGAACGGCGTGGCGGTGAACTGGATCACCTTTTCCTTCCTGAAGCGGTCTCGAACCGATTTCCACGTCTTGGCGGTGATGTGATGCGCCTCGTCGACGAAGAGGTGCGAACAACCGGCCGCTAGTGCATCAATCGCGTCAGGATGGGACGCGTCCAGCGAGTTAGGAAGCGCGATGAAAAGGTTCGCCTCTTTGATCAGGTTGTCGGCCTCGGCAACGCTCCGAATGCCGCCGGAAATAACTGCGACGCGCGGCCCTGGGAGTTCGATGGGAACAGCCTCTGCGGTCGGAAGATAGCCGAGCGTGACGAATTTCTCTTCAATTTGATCGCGCAGCGGAACGCCTGAGACGAGTACGAGCGTACGGGCCGGACGCAGGTAGACTTGCGCGGCGAGCATCGTCTCGGTCTTCCCCGTTCCGGTCGGCAGCACAACTGTCGCCGGTTGGAACGTGTCGCCAACGGCAAAGTGCGCCGCGATCGCATGGAGCGCGCCGATCTGTGGGAGGCGCAGCCCCGGTTCACCGTTCTCGCCTTCAAGGCGAAAGCTGAATTGATTGACCCAGGTGTCTAGCAGCTTCTCGGGCGTGTTCGCACGCTCGACGAGCGGCGTGATCCCGTCCCAGCGGAGCGTCAACGTCCCGGGCAGCTTCGCGGGATCAAGGTTGAGGCCTGTGGTGACAACGGGAAGGTTCGTTGTCCGGCGCTTCGCACCTTTCCGCCGGAGATAGATCTCATCATAGGGCGATTTGAGGTCGGTCTTGATGAGGTCGTGACCCGGAAACTCGGAGGTAAAAATTCGGGCGCGGGTTGTCGCGCCACGAAACACGATTTGACGGACTAAATTCCGGCCAACCTTCACCCGAAGCTCGGCCAAGGGTGGCAGAGTAAGTGTACCCCGCCAATCTTCGAACAAGCCCATCAGTCCCCCCGGCGGAACGGCAGCTTTGCTCAGTTGCTTGCCGTTATAGTTGGAAAAAAGTAGGCCTCTAAAGTTAAGCGTGCAACCAGGGCGAGCGCGTAGGAAATGCGCTACTTTCCGAGCCGCTGGTAAGCTGAAGGTCCCGCAGCGCCTTCTAACAAGGAGCGAAGCATATCCGAGCACAAAGCAGAGTACCTGCGGACTGCTTGAAGCGGCCACGCGGAACGTTTTCTATAGATCAATGGGGAGGCTGCACGTTGGTCGGCGGCGCTCACGCGCCCCCGAACCGCCAGACCGGGAAGCCGAGCTTCTTCGCCTTGTCGGCCAAGTTTTCCTGGATGCCCGTGCCGGGGAAGATCATGACGCCGATGGGCAGCACCTCCAGCATGGCATCGTTGCGCTTGAATGGCGCGGCCTTGGCGTGCTTCGTCCAGTCCGGCTTGAAGGCGATCTGCGGCACGTTGCGGTGATCGGCCCATCGTGCGGCGATGCGCTCGGCGCCCTTCGGCGAGCCGCCGTGCATGAGCACCATGTCCGGGTGCTTGGCGTGCACCTGGTCGAGCTTGGCCCAGATCAGGCGATGATCGTTGAAGTCGAGCCCGCCGCTCAGCGCGACCTTCGGGCCGGGCGGCAGCATGACCTCGGTCTCGGCGCGCTTCTTCGCGGCGAGGAAGTCGCGGCTGTCGATCATCGCCGCGGTCATGGCGCG
>DASRSQ010000191.1:0-1516 GCA_035656475.1 Gemmataceae bacterium
TGGCCCCGACATGCAAAAGGTCCGCGGCGATGTCGAGCGCGGTCTTGGCGATCTCCGGCGCGGGAAGGTGCCGAAGCTGCGCGGATGCGGATGGCCGCGCCGCGTCGGACCGTCGATGGCGAGCGCCGAGCCGTCCGAGCCGATCGAACACCATGGCTGTTGCATCGCCAGGTTCATGTCCTTCTCGGTGTGATGATCGTAGACCGTTGACACCGAGCCCCCCTCGTCGATGAGGAAATCGAAGAACGCGTCGAGCAGGTCCGCATCCTTCTTTCCCTTGGTGCGCTCCGCCAGCACGCGGTCCATCGTCAGGCCTTTGAAGCTGGAGTTGGCGGAGATCAGCATGCGGCTCCAGTCGCCACCGACGGCAGTGTAATGGTTGTACCAGCCTGGGATGCCGTTCTTGACGTCCTTGCGGATGCGCTCGCGCTCCTTGAGATTCTTGAGGCGTTCGAGCATCTTCGCCGTGCCCCCTTCGTGAGCCCAGGGGGGCAGGATGGTTGCGAGATTGTTGTTGCCGCGGGTGTAGGGATAGAGGTTGGCGCCGATGTTGACGCCGGCCTTGCGCGCGTCGTCGATCAGGCGAACGATCTCGTTCATGCGTCCCCAGTATTGCTGGTCGGCGATCTTGATATGCAGGATCTCGACCGTGATGCCGGCACGACGGCCGATCTCGATGACTTCGCGCATGGCGTCGAAGACGCCGGTCCCCTCGTTGCGGACGTGGACCACGAAAATGCCGCCGTGCCGGGCAACGATCTGGCACAGTTCGACGATTTCGTCGGTGGTCGCGAGCGAATCGGGCGGGGCGGCCAGCATGCACGACATGCCGTGCGCGCCGTTCTTCATCGCTTCCTCGACGAGGTCCTTGATCTTCTGAAACTGCTCCTTGGTGGGCCGCGCGTGCGAATCCCCCATGACGCAGCGCCAGACGGTGCCGAGGCCGACGTAGGAGACGATGTTGGTGGCGACGCCGGCGCGTTCGAGCGTGTCGAAGTAACCGCCCAGCGTGGCCCATTGCGCGGGCGCTCCCTTGATCGACATTTTCGGCGGCGTCAGCTTCATTTGATACGGCCCCGCGGAGTTGCTTTCGCCGAGCACCTCGGTGGTGACGCCCTGGCGAATCTTGCTCTGGGCGTTGCCGTCTTGAAGAATGGTGAAGTCGGAGTGCGAATGCATGTCGATGAAGCCGGGCGCGATGACATGTCCCTTGACATCGATTTCGCGTTTGCCCTTCGCCGCGATCTTGCCGATGGCGACGATCTTGTCAGCGGTCACGGCGACATCGCCGCGGAACCAGGGATTGCCGGTGCCGTCGACGACCTTGCCGTTGCGGAGGACGAGATCGAATTGCGTTTCCTGCCCTCGCACCGACATCATCGGCAACGCCGCGGCGAGAAGCGGAATCACGATAACTGGAATGCGACGCATGCTACGCCCCCCCTCTAATTTCCACGTCAAGCGTCGTGATCGTCCGCTCGGCGGTTTAGCGCGCCGGATCGCCAACACGTGCGCT
>DASRSQ010000192.1:0-13816 GCA_035656475.1 Gemmataceae bacterium
GGGAAACGGTGTTTCCAAAGGCACGTTCCCAAACGGAGTTTGGGAACGAGGGCGTGACAGCTAGCACACACATCTTGCGAGGATCGCCATGGTCCGCCACATCGTCACCGCGTTCACCGTCTTCGTCATCAGCGGCACGGCCCTGTATGCTCAGGACCGCTTTCTGGGCAAAAATGCGACCGAATGGGTCGCGCAGCTCAAGAGCAACAATGATCCGAAGCAGCGACGCAATGCTGCGTTCGCCCTGGGCAAACTCGGCAATCGCTCGCTGGACTCCCTGCCGGCGATGAAGTTCGCGTTCACGCAAGAGAAGGACCCGAAGGTGCGCGAGACGCTGGTCTATGCCATGGGCGAGATTTGCCGAGACAGTGTCGGCACCACCAACGACACGGATCTCGAGCGGATCTTCATCAGTGCCACCAGCAATCAGGATCCCCATGTCCGCCGAAGCGGCGCCTATGCCCTGGGCTGCCTGGCGAACAAGTCGCGCGAGTCGATCCAGGCCCTCGAGACTCTCGCCGGCGACCAGCATGCCTTTGTCAGGCAAAACGCGGCCTGGGCGCTCGGCCAGTTCGGCGAGGCGGCTTTGCCGACGCTGAAGAAAAGCCTGCGTGATTCCAACGCGCTCGTAAAGCGAGATGCGGCCAACGCGCTCCTGCAGATGAAGGACGCCGACAAGGTGCACGAACTGCTACCCGAGCTACTCCCCTTGTGCCGAGATGCGAATTCGGAGACGCGGCGCGCGGCCCTGAACGTGTTGGTGCGGGTGGTGGACCCGAAGGATCGCGAGGCGATTCCGCCCTTGCGTGCCGCCCTGGATGATCGCGACGTCGAGAACAAACGCAACGCCGCGTTGGCCCTGAGCAATATCGGCGGCGACGAGACGGCGGCGGCGATGCCGGTGCTGCTCGAAGCGATCAAGAACGGCGACGCCGACCTGCGCCGCCAGGCCGTCGCTGCCTTCCGCAACATCGGTCCCGCGGCGGCCCAGGTCGTGCCCAAACTTATCGACCTTTTGCGCGACGACAAGGACAACGAGCTGCGAGGCTACGCCGCCTTTGCCCTAGGAGGCATCGGCAAGGCCTCCGAACCCGCGGTGCCGCTCTTGGTGCAGAAGATCCAGGACACCAAGGAGGCGGGCGAAATCCGCATCCAGTGCGCGATGGCGATGGCTCGCATTGGGCCCGTCCCCGCCGCCGCCAAGGCGGTGCCCGGCCTGCTCGAGGTGCTTGGCGATCCCACGCACGACATCAGGGTGCGCGAACGCGTCATGTGGGCCCTGCGCGTCCATGCCGAGGATCTACGCAACATGAACGGCACGAAGGACACTTTCACGCGCATCCTCGGTGAGCCGCTCAACGACGGCAATCGCATGCTCCGCTACGACGCCGCCTACATGCTCGGCATGATCTGGCAGAAAAACGCACCGGAAGCGACGCTCGACATCCTCACCGACTTCCTCAAAGATGACACCATCAAGATCTTCGACAAGACAGTGAGCGGCGTCGGCGGCGCCAGCGCGGAGACCAACAGCGGCAAGACCGCCGTCGAGGAACGCGGCAAGGGGGACGGCCGCATCATGGCCGCCGATGCCTTGCGCATGATGGGCCCCGGGCGCTACGCGGGACGCCCCGCACTCATGAAACAGCTCCGCGCCCTTGCCGGCGACCCGACCACGTACGAGCCGCTGCGCAAAAAAGCGATGGCCCTCATTACTACCAAGTGACGATGGGGCGGCGTGAAAAGCACTCGCTCCGCGAATGCGGTTTGACTGGCTCCGCGATTGCTATTTGGACTCCCAAAGCCAGCTGCCATTCTGGATTGCATCGCTTCGCGAATACAAACCGCACTCGCGGAGCGCCAAGTACGCCTGCCGAATAATGCGACCCGAAGCACAAGCGAGGATTCCTCGCTGGACTTCGGGTCGTGAGTTTCGCGATGCGGCCCTGCCGACTCGCTTATTTAAGGACTAATCATCGCGCGGGCGGAAGCGGACGACCGACAGCAGATTGTAATAGTCGTCCGTCCACAGATAACGCTGATTGACGTGGGCGCTGGCCCAGTACGGCTCGTTGGCCTCGCGCGACTTGCCAGCGGCTTCGAGCTTTTCCTTGTACTTGTCCAGGAACTTGTCGTTCAGCAGGCGGTCCATGTATTCCATTTTGCGGGCCACCATGACCCATTCGGAACTGTAATGGCCCGTCTTGCGGCGTTCCGCGTCATTGATGGCGCCGACGTCGTGGCCGCGCAACTGGGCCAGGCCGACCTTCGCGGACACCGCCGCCACGACCTTCGGCAGATCGACGAAGCGGTTCGACGTGTGCACGCACAGGATGCCTTCCTCGGTCAGGTGGTCGAAGTACATCCGAAACGCTTCTTCGGTCAGGAGATGGGCGGGAATGGCGTCGGAGCTGAATGCGTCGACGACCATCATGTGATAGAAGTTTTCCGGCCCGCCGCCGTCGTCGGGTTCGTTGTTTTTGAAGGTGAGGTAGTGATTGCGATACGGCAGAGCCATGCGCAGGCGGGCGTCCCCCATCAGTACCTGCACGGTGGCGCCGCGTTCGATCGCGCGTTCCAGATAGTTGAAGTAGGTCTCGCGGCGTGACTGCTCACGCAGTTTCTGATACTCCTTGAAGTTCGGGATCATGCGCGTCGGCACGGCCAGCGAGAAATTCAGAATCTGGTTGTCGATCTCATAGAAGTGGACGTGCTGGAACGCACGGCCGTACGACGCCATCGTGCCGGTGCCGAGACCGACCGTGGCGATGGGCGGCTCCGACCACGCGGTGACCAGGTCGACCAGCGGGAGCGTCGCGTTCAACGCGTCGGCAGCCCCGGATCCTACCAGCGAGGCAGGCATGCGGGCGTCGGCCTGGAAGGTATTCGGCGGTCCCGGGAACCAGTTGAACTTCTCCATCACGCGTCCCACCGGCCCCTCGCGATGATAATACGTCGTCGCCAGCCGACTGAAATCCTTTTCCGGGTTGCCCCAGTCCTTCTTGTTTTCGGGTACCCGAAAATTCATGCCATGGTCGATATGGCCGTGAATGAGCTGGCGATACGTCGCCGGAATGAGCTGGCGATACGTCGCCGGTGCACTGGTTTCCTCCGGGCGGAACTCCTTCACCTGCACCGCGCCGAAATAGCTTCGGCTCGAGTGGATCGTGTTGGCGTCGCTCTGGGACTGAATGATCAGGTAGACCAGCAGCACCGAGCCGATGCCCAGGCCAAAACGGATCGGGCGCGCCATGCACAGGCAGCACATGGCGAGCGGCACGCCGTAGGCGATGAACTTTCGTTGCAGGGTGGCGTTACGGCTGTCGAGCATGAAGCCCAGGACGAGAACGGTGACGAGGATGACGCCGGCCCATGCGAAATCGAGGACCTGTACCAGCGACTCGTTGGCGCCTGCGGCCGCGGGTGCGTGGACGGGGCCATGCTTTCCCTTCTGTCCCGGTTTCGTTGGCGCTGCATCGGGCTGCGATTCGAAGATGGTGCCGAGGAAATTGTCGAGCAGGCCCGTCTCGAACAGCTTGGGCCGGGCGATGGCAGCCGCGAAGATGCACAGCGGGAATTCCCAGATGCCCCACTGGAAAATGACCGGGGCAATCAGCGCGTTGAACATGCCGCCCAGCATGCCCCCGACCGACATCAACAGATAGAATTCCGTCAAGTGTTTGGTGCTTGGCCTGTCCTTGGCCAGCTCACCGTGACAGACCATCGTTGTTGAAAAGAACCCAAGCACATGGGCGAACATGGCTCCTACCAGGAAGCGCGTGTCGCTGGTCAGGTGCAGCACGTCCACCATGATCATGGCCAGAATGCAGAACGGCTGGGCGAACAGGAAAAAGCGATGCGGCCCCTCTGTCCACACCACCGGCCAGCGTGCGAACACAAAGATGAACGACGCCAGGTATAGGATCAAGGGCACCAGCCAAAACATCGGCTGAGGCGAGAGATCGGTCGTGATGTGCGTGGTGATGCCGAGCATCAAGCTCGACGGAATGGCCGCGAGCAGGATCCAGCGGAGACGCCGCGACATCGTCATGTCGTCGGAAGGCAGCTTGATCGACGGCTCGGGACCACCGTGCGGCTTGCCCTTGCCTTGCGGCTTCGGCGAGGGCGCGCCTGGCTTGACTGCCGTTTGAGCGGGAGACGCGGCGGGCGCGCCTGCCGTGACGCCGGTCTGCGGCTCCCCTGTAGTCTGTGCCACGCTCGGCGCGGCTTCGGGTTGCGGAGGCAGCGGTTCCAGGCCGGGCGCCTTGGGCTTCGCCGTCGCGTCCTTCGCGTTCCACACCGTCACCACGCACGCCATCACGAAGACGATCAGCGCCAGATAGCCAGCCGTGTAAATCCAGCCCTGGTCCTTGAGGCTCGCGTATGGCTCAACCAGAATCGGGTAGATGATGAGCGACAGCATGCTGCCGAGATTGCTCGCACCGTAGAGGAAGTACGGGTCCTTGGCGGCGGGATGGCCCGTGTGAACAAACCATTTTTGCAACAGCGGCGCCGAAGTAGCGACGACGAGGAACGGCAACGCGACGTAGAGGAACAGGATCGTCAACGTGGACGGGATCGGGTTCGAGCCAAGATCGGGGAGAAAGCCCCACAGGCTGTGCGGGTTGGGCGTGCCACCGACGAACGACCCGCCGCTGGACGTTTTGCCATTGCCGCGCGAACCATCGAGGATGAACTTGTCATTGTTGATGGGCGTGATGAGCCAGGTGCCGTTGATACTGGAATTTCCCTCAACACCGCTGATGGTCAGGCGCATGCCCGACTTCAGATGATTATTGGGAGAGGTAATTTCGATTGGGCCGCCTTCGAGATTGGAGATTGCGGAGATAGCGCCGCTCTGCGGATCTGAATACTCGCCCCCCATCGCGAATGGGAATGGCAGCAAGATGACCAGGGGCAACAGGAGCAGCACGCCGTGGGCGATGAGCTGCTGGCGCAGGTTCAGACGCGAGGTGGCGTTGTGGGTGTAGGCATAGCCCGCGAGCAGCACCATCTGGAAGAACACCATGCAGGTGTTCCACACCTGTGGCGTACCACCGAGCTTGGGCAGAATAATCTTGCCGACAATGGGCTGCACCAGAAACAGGATAAATGCGCTGACGAACAGCGTGAGGGCATAAAGGGGCAGTGCCAAGGGACAACCTCCAAAGAGAAATCCCAGGGGCTCAGTTCACCTCGCCCCTGGGCATGCGGTTCCAGCTTGGTATTCGACTATCGCAAGACACCGAGGATAAAGGAATAATCATCGGTCCAGATCGGATCGTTCAGATTGACCGGGACATTCACTGGACGGCCTCCCTTGATACGCGTGTGTTCAGTGTAAGGATCGTACCAAGTAACCACCGAGTTGAGGATCGAGAGATTGGCCGGCGGCTGCCCCGGAATCGCCTCACGCTCGGACTTCAGTTTATCCACCCAGTTCTTGAAGCCATCGCCCCGGTAGATCATCACGTATTCGGAGCTGAACAGGCCCAGGAACGATTCCTTTTCCGGCGGGTTGTCCTTGCCGACCAGGCAGTTGACTTCCTGGCTCTTGATGTACGCCGCTTTGGCCACCTCCACGTCGTACTTGTCTTCCTTCTTGGGATTGGTCCGTTCCCAGATCTTCTTTTTGTCGGCATCCGAGAACTTCTCCGGATCGTCGAAGTCTTTCTCAGCCTGGGCCTTCGCCTTCTTCGACAGGTCCAGGGCGATGCGCGCCACCGGCACGACGAGGTCCATGTGCCGGTTCGACGTGTGCACCAGCAAGACGCCGTCGTCGGTCATCTTGCTCAGGTAGATCTCGATAGCCTGACGAGTGATCAGGTGGACCGGGATGGCGTCCGAGCTGAAGGCATCGACGACGATGGCCTTGTAGTACTTGTCGCGCCCCGTGGCTTTGCCCGGCCTGGTGAAGGTGTGCTCGAATTTGGCTCCCATGTAGTAGCGGGCGTCCTTGGGCGCCTTCTCCGTGAACTTGCTGAAGTCGGCGTGGTAGAGGTAGGAATTGTTCTTGCCGCCTTCTTTGCCCCCCTTCACATCGGGGCCGGCCGTGTTGAACTCTTCTTGCTTGGGCTCGAGCGAGAGCCGGGCGTCCCCCATGATGACTTCGAGATCGACGCCGCGCCAGATGGCGTTTTGCAGATAGGTGAAGCGCGTGCCCATGCGATAGGGGCCAGGCAAATCCTGGTTGATCGCTTCAACTTTCGGAGCGTCGGCGTCATCGGGTATCGAGAAGTTGCGAATGACGTCATCGATCTCGTAATACGTCATGTGCTGGTACGGGCGGGCGTACGACACCATGGTGCCCGTGCCCAGACCGATGGTCGCGAACGGTGGTTCGGACCAACCTTCGACGAGAACCGGGAGCGGCAGACTGCAGCCGCCGATCGTGGCTGCGACCTGCCCGATCATCGACACCGGCATGCGAGCGTCGGCGTAGAAGGTGTTCTGTTTTCCTGGGAGCCAGTTGTACTGCTCGAAGACCACGCCGACCGGACCATAGCGATGGTAGTAGGTGGTCGCCAGGCGCGTCGCGTCCTTGATGTACCCGGCCTTCTCATCTTCCTTGGTGTAGGTGTAATTGCGGCCGTGATAGGTGGTGCCATGCATGAGGTAGGTGTAGTTGAACAGCCGTGGCACGAACTGCTCGCGCGTCTTCTCATCGATCGGCAGCTTCTTGAAGAATTCGCCGCCGGGCTGATATTCCTCCGGCGCCTTCGGGCGTTCAGCGTCCTTCATGACGCGGAGCACGCCGAAGTAGGTGCGCTTCGCTTCGAGGATATCGTCGCTACCGCCAACGAAGTAGAGGTTGGCGAGGAGCAAGCCCGTAACCGCGAGGCCAAGGCGGAACGGCCGCCCTGCGAAGAAAAAGCAGAAGATCATCGGGATGCCATACATCCAGGCATTGATCACGAATCGTCGCATGCTCGGACTCCTGCCGCCGATGAGCTCGACGAGCTTGCTGGCGATCGTGGAACTGTACGATTGGGGATCCCACTGGGCGTAGCTCAACCACCAGGCGAGTCCGAGGATGAACAGCCCCAGCGCCACATCCAGGAAGTAGCTGAACATGTAAGTCGAGCCGTCGGGCTGTCGGCCCAACGACTTGGACATTTCGTCCCCTTGCGTTTTGGCCCAGGCACGAAGTCCGGGGAACGCGTTGAGGAGCACCTCGTCGAACCATCCGCTCGCCACCGTAGTCGGGCGGATGAAGCAGGCGATGACAATGGCGATATGGAATTCATAAACGCCGCGCTGGAAAAGCAGCGGTGCGAGAATGCCGTTGAAGAACCCGCCGACCATGCCGCCGAACGACATGCACAGGAAGTATTCGGTGAGGTGATGCGTCGACGGACGGTCTTTCGCGAGTTCCCCATGACATGCGAGGGCGTTGGCGAAGAAGCCAAGCATGGTAATGGTGGTCGCAAAGAATGGATCGAATTGTCGGGTGAGCACGATGAAGCCCAGCGCGAGAATTCCGAGCGGCTGGCAGACGTAGATCATGGCATCGTGCAAGGTGTAGCCGTCCCCGTCGCCAAACTTGAACAGGCGCGTGCCGGTCCACCATTTCAGGTAGACGAGGATGAACGAAAGCAGGTACAGCGACAATGGAATGATCCACACCAACGGAAATGGCGAGAGATCGGTGGAGATGTAGCTGGTGACGCCGAGCATCAGGCTGGAGGGGACCGCGGCGAGGAGAACCCAGCGAATGCGCCGGCCCCAGGTCATGGGGGCGTTGGCGCCATAGCTGATGTCGATCGTCGGAGCGTGGGTTGTTGGTTTGTCTTCGGGCTTGCCGTGGGCGGCGATGCCTTTCTTGCGTTGAATGCCGCGTGCCGCTGGCGTAGCCCCCGATTTGACCGCGGTGCTCGCCTCGGCAACCGGCGCCGGCGCGGGGGCAGGAGGCAGCGCGTCAGTCGTCGCTGGCATCTGAGCGGCATGGGCAGCCGCTTCCGCAGCGATCTGCTCGTCCGGCGGCGCCACCGTGAAGATCGTGTACGCACAGAATAACACGCACACCGCCAGCAACGCATAGCCGGCGAACCAGATCATCGACTGCGACGACAGCACGGTGAACGGCTCGATCAACGCCGGATAGCACAGCAGCGACAACAAGCTGCCGAGGTTGCTGGCCGAGTAGAGGAAGTACGGGTCCTTGGCCGTGTGATGGCCGCTATACGCAAACCATTTCTGCAACAGCGGAGCACTGGTCGAGACGACAAAGAACGGAATGCCTACGATGCGGAACAACAGCCACAACGTATCGCCCATCGGGTTCGAGCCGGGCGGCGGCGTCCAGCCCTGCACCGTCCCGTAAATCGGGAACAGGAACATCATGATGACGGGAATCGCCAGGATTGCCCCGTGCACCATCAGCTGCTGCCGCAACTTGAGCCGTGTGCTGACCGAGTGCGTGTAAGCATAGCCGAGCAACAGGACTGACTGGAAGAAGACCATGCAGGTGTTCCAGACCTGTGGCGTACCTCCGAGCTTGGGCAGGATCAGCTTGCCCACGAGCGGCTGCACGAGGAAGAGGAGGAACGCACTGACAAAGATGGTAACTGTGAAAATCGGCAACGACGACAAGGGGCACCTCCAGGAAGTCCTTTGGATGCTTATGCTTAACGCAAACCCGGCGACGTGCGAACTACCATTTCGCACGAAAGTGGCCGAGGGCTCGTCTTCAATATCCGAACATTCTAGGAATTAAATTGCGGCGGGCAGCGCAACGGGACCGGAAATAGCCTATTTATTCGCCTTGCCGGTGATGGCGACCACGTAGCTGCGATCGGCCTCCGCACACATCTGCAATTGGACATGCATGCCGGCCTGGACGTCGGTCAGCTTGCGCTCGCCGCCGTCGATGACAACCTCGGCTTCCGGCGGCACGATCGCCTCGGCGATCAGGCCGTGTGTATCGTCGATGAACAGCTTGACCGAATCCTTGCCGACTTCCCGGACGATGCCCGCGACCTTCGGGCCCGCCGCCGTGACGCCGACCGCGACCGGCTTCGTCACGGACATCTGCACCGTTACCTTCATGCGCGGCTTGAGGCCGGCGACCTTCGTCTTCTTCCCGTTGACGACGAACCACGCGTCCGGGTCGAGCTTACAGGTGCGATTGACGACTCCTGCCTTGGCCGGACCGAGCGTGATCTTGTCGTCGTCGACGTCGAGGACGACGCCACGCAACTCCTCGCCGATCGCGTCAATGCGCCGGGCCCGGCACGACCCCGCAGTGTTCGCGTCGATCTCGAGCTGGACCGCGCAGCCCTCACGCAGCTCGCTCAGCACCGCCTTCTTGCCGTCGATGAAGATGTGCGTCGAGCCCTCGATGACGAGATCGTAGACCGCAGGAGGCCCGTCCCCGGCGGCCGGGCCCGCATGGCGGACGCGGACGCGCTGTTTGCCCGCGTCGATTTTCTCGACAATGCAATCGCGCAGATACTGTGGCGGCTTGACCTTGTCCGGGCGCGCCAACGCCTGGGCCGCCGCGTTGCGATCTGGTTGTACCGCCGGAATCAGGGCCACCAGGGCAAACGCGATTGCTGCCAGCACGGCGAAACCCGCTGCTCCGACCTGGATCTTCGTCCATAGCATGCTCTTGACGACCGCATCGCACAGCGCAGCGACATACGGCGAAATCGTGCCGCCTCCCGGCTTGCCCGATGCCAGCTGCAGCGCCGCCTTCGTCGTCGCCGACGCCAGCGCGGGGGGCACCGCTTCGGCCGCCTCCGCCGTCAACATCGTCGCCAGCGCCCCCGCCGACATCGACAAGGCGTAGCGCGACATCCGCTTCGCCAGCATGCGGCGGGCTCGCGCCAGCCGGCTTGCCACGGTACCTTCCGCAACATTCAGTTGCTGGGCCACCTCGCGGCGAGTTTTGCCTTCCAGGTCGCACGCCACAATCACGAGCCGAAAGTTGTCGGGTAGCTTGCTCAGCTCCCGATCCAGCACCGGACGCATTTCTTGCCAGGCGCTCGCAGGTTCCGGCTGCGGCGCGGCGATTTTCTTCTTTTCGATGACCCGCCTCCTCGCTGCCAACTTTCGGGCCTCCAGGGCCGTCCGATACGCGACCCCGTACAGCCAGTTCCCGACCATCGAGCGCGGCTGAACCGAATCCGCCTTCCGCACCAGCACCATGAACACCGCCTGAAAGCAATCCTCGGCATCGTGCGGATTATCCAGCACGCGCCGGCACACGCCGAGCACCATCGGCCCATGACGGCGCACCAACTCCCCGAACGCCGGCTCATCCTGTTGCTGGACAAAGCGTTCGAGCAAATGCCCGTCATCAACCGCCAGTTCGTCCGTCCTGGAACCGTGAAGAGTCTCCATTGGATCGCCTCAAGCCGAATTACCAACGCTGCTGATATCTATTGGACGATCCGCAAGGCATTGTTCCAGCGATTTTTCGGAAAAAATCCTGACGTCAAGGTCAGCACACAAGTTCTTCGCGGGATACCATTACGTCGCGGACCTCATTGTGCTGTATCGGTTTACGCACGAAATCTGCGCGGTATCCCGTGTCGGCTGCGCCACCACCATCGCTTGGGTGCGTGATCGTGTCGACTGGTGCGGCCCGCTCACGCAGGTGCGCGCGGACCTAAAACTGAACAGCGGTCGCCGCCGGCGCGGTGAGGAAAGAGATGTTTGGCAACAGATTAACGGGGCGGTGTTATGGTCAGGATCGCCTCGCTGGCGTTGAGGCGGACCTCGGCATCGTCGTCGCGCAGCGCCGCCTTGAGCGCGGCCACAGCGGCGCGATAAGCTTGGTCGCTGTCCGCCTGGCCAAGCTGCCCTAGCGTCAGGCACGCCTCACGGCGAACGATCGCATCGTTGTCGCTTACAGCGCTCGTCACCTCGGGAAACGCCTCGCTCGCCGCCTTGCCACCGATCGCCACGAGGGCCTTCATGGCGGCCACACGGTTACGCGTGTCGATGGTGGAATCCCCGACGGCCGAGCGCAGATAGCGAACCGCCCGCGCGGCATAGGGCGCCGCAGCGACTGCCTCCAGCGTGACGGCGGCGGCCATCGTCAGGTCCGGATCGCGCTGCTCCGGGTCGATCAGCATCTGTCCCAGCCCAAGGATCACCTCTTCGTCGAAATACTCCGGCGACAGATAGCGCAGCGTCCGCGCCGCCGTCCAGCGCACGAAGCGGTCCGGATCGCGCAGGGCCGGCGTCATGGCGCGGACGAATTGCCTGAGCATGTTCTCGGTTACCTTCTTGTCGAGCTTTTTGCTCTCGATGCTCGCGTCGATGTCCTCGGCGATGCGTTCCAGCAGCGACATCGCGCCGCGCTTGAGGCGAATATCGTTGCTGCTTTTCAGGACGCCGGGGATTGCCTGCCAACTCCCCGTCAGCAGCGGATCCACCGGGTCAGGAGCATGATAGACGCGCAGCAATTCGGATCGCGCGATCAACGGCTTCCCCTGCTTTTCTTGCAGCTTCTCGGTGATCTTGAAACGCGCGATCACAATCTGGTTCACCGATTCGAGTGCGGTCAGCTTGATGTTGGGACTCGGATCCGATTCCAGCGCACCGACCAGCCGCGGCATGGCGGCGCGGTAGGATTGCAAAAGATCCTGCAAGGGCGTCTCGAGCATCAGTTTGTCGGTCTTCTTGTCCAGCTCGAACTGGATGGGATCCTCGGCAGCCTTGTATTGCGTGGTCCAGCGGTGTTCGGTGATGTTGCGGGATGACGCGATGATCGCCTGAATGCTGTAGCCGCGAATCTGCTCGTCCTGATTGGCGACGCCGAGCTGCGCAACGGCTTCGGCGACGGCGGCATTGATGACCGCCCATTCATCGGCGCGCGAACGGTACGATGCGTTCCGCACCAGATCGCTCAAGGCATAGGCGGCGAGACGGCGCGGTCCAAGTTCATCCTGCTTCAAAACTAAGCGCAACGCTGGCACCGCAAGGCCCGGGGGCGGCGTGATCTTGCCCAGCGCATGGATCGCCGCTTGACGAATGCGTACGTCCGCATCGCGCACCAATCCGTCGTTCCCCTTCTTGCCGACCAGAATATCCGTAAAGCGCGAAGCGAACTTGCCGGCGGGGCTGCGTTGATCGGGCTGCTCCGTTTCCGCCAGTTCGGCGATAAGGATGCAGGCGGCGATTTGCCGATCGGCGTCGGGCGTGAGCGCGGCGCGGCGCACTGCCTCGGTCAAGCGTTTTTCCACGCGGGCACGGGCCTTCTCGAGCAAGTCTCTGTCGTCCAGAGGCGCGTCACGCAGCCAGTCCGTGAAAAAATAGGCGCGGCGCAATTCCGAGATCGTGTTCAGGCGATCGGCGGCGCTGACCGCCTGCTGCCAGCGTCCATTCTTGAGCGCCTTCTTCAGCTTCTCGACGCCGTCATTCGCCCGGGCCAGCGTCGGCAGGCAGAAAACGGTGATGCCGACACACAGAACCATGACGATCGTGCGTGCGTTGCGGAGCATGGCCAATTTCCTGTGAGCGACGGCGAGCGGCGCGTAGGTCAGGATTTCCAGCCTGACGAACCTCGCAACACCAGGCTGGAAAGCCTGACCTACACGTCCGTTGCAATGTCTAGCGCCGCTGATAAACTATAGGAAACTTGCGCGGATTCCTGTCGCGCGAAGATTCTCCTCCTTCCTGTTTTATCGGACCGGGAGAAGAGCGGAATTCAGCGATTTCTTGGAGTTTAGCGGAACTAGCATGGCGGCGGAACTTCCACAAACCGCTCTCGACGACACGCTTCAGGTGTACCTGCTCGGCTGCGTCCCCTTCGATGCGCTGCTACGTTTGCAACGCCGGCTCCACTTCGATGTCACCGGTGATCGCCGCCAGGCCGCCCTCGTCGTCTGCGAACATCCGCCCACCATCACGGTCGGCCGCCATGGCAGCAGCAGCCAGATTCGCTTCGAACCCGCCGAATTGGAACTGCGCGGCTGGCCGATCCGCTGGGTCAATCGCGGCGGCGGTTGCATCCTGCATCTGCCCGGCCAGCTCGCCATCTATCCGATTCTGCCGCTCGACCGGCTCAACCTCGGCATCAGCGCGTATTTGAACCTGCTCGGTGAATCGATCCGCGACCTGCTCGCCGACTTCAGCATCCACAGCAGCGTCCACATCGACGAACGCGGCGTCCGCGCCGGCGAACGCCTGCTCGCCGCCGTCGGCGTGTCAGTGCACGACTGGGTCAGCGGCCACGGCGCGTTCGTCAACATGCATCCCAACCTGGACCTGTTTCGCCACATCACGACCGTGGCCGGCGATCCGCATCCGATGACCTCACTGGAGCGCGAACGGCGCGGTCCCGTGCGGCCGTCGCTGGTGCGCGAGCGATTGATCGAGCACTTCCGCGCACGCTTCGGCTTTGCTCGCGTCGCCCTGTTCTCCGATCATCCGGCCCTGCAAGGCGCCGGCCAGCGGCTGGAAGCCTCGCCGACCGTTGCCGCGACGAGAGGAGCGTGATCGATGCAGGCGCTTCCCTTAATCGAAGCTCCGACGCCGCACCGCCGTCTGCCCGAATGGCTGAAACGGCCGCTGCCGGTGGGTAATGAAAACTTCTATACGCATAATCTCTTACGCGAACTGCGGCTCGAGACGGTGTGCGAGAACGCCCGCTGCCCGAACCGCCCCGAATGCTACGCCCAGCGCACCGCCACGTTCATGATCATGGGCAACGTCTGCACGCGCCCCTGCGGGTTCTGTTCGGTGCCCAAGGGCAAGACCGAGGCGCTCGAACTCGATGAACCCGAGCGGGTGGCCGAAGCGGCCGAGCGTCTGGGCCTGAAGCACGTTGTGATCACGTCGGTCACGCGCGACGATCTGGCCGACG
>DASRSQ010000193.1:0-7653 GCA_035656475.1 Gemmataceae bacterium
TCGCGCCAGCACGTAGGCTGGCATCTTCACGATTTCGCCCCTTTGCGAGAACGCTGTCCATGCAGTCCACGATCACCGGCAAAGCCTATGTCCTTGGCGACAATGTCGATACCGACCAGATCATTCCGGCTCAGTACCTGACGTTCAATCCGTCGGTGCCGGAAGAGTACAGGATGTTCGGCAAGTACGCATTGTCGAGCGTGCCGCCGGCGCAGGCGGGATTGCCGAAGGGGCACGTACCGTTCCACACGAAGGACGAGTTCGTCTCCGATTACCAGATCATCGTCGCCGGCAAGAATTTTGGCTGCGGCTCCTCGCGCGAACACGCTCCGATCGCCCTCGACGCGGCCGGCATCAAATGCGTGATCGCCGAGTTCTACGCCCGCATCTTCTTCCGCAACTCCGTCAACGGCGGCTACATCATCCCATTCGAGAGCGAACAGCGATTGTGCGACCAGGTCTGCACCGGCGATGAGTTGAAGGTTGACGTCGCCGCCGGCACGCTGAGCAACCTGACGACGAAGGAGACATGGAAGCTGAAGCCGCTCGGCGAGGTCGCCCCGATCATCGACGCGGGCGGCATCTTCGCCTATGCCAAGAAAGTCGGCATGCTCAAGGCGTGATTACCTCGCTGGCATGTCGTCGAGAGCTTTGAGCAACGCATCGATTTCCTGCATCGTGTTGTAGTGGACGAGCCCGAGTCGCAGGAAGCCGTTCGGCTCCAGCCCGAGCTGTTCGGACACCTCCAGCGCGTAGCTGTTGCCCGCCCAGCAATAGATCTGCTTGCTGGCCAAATAGCGCGCCATCTCCTGCGGCGAAATATCCTTCGCTGTGATCGACACCGTTGGCACCCGCTCGTTCAGCCGATTCAGGTCGCGCACGCCGAGGACGCGAAAGCGCGGCCGCTCGGCCAATCCGGTCAGCAGGCGCATGCTCAGCGTCTGCTCGTACGACTTGATCGCCGTGAGCGCCTGACGCAAACGGGCGCGGCGATCGGCACCCGGAACCAGGCTGGCGAGATATGTGAGGGCGCCGACGACGCCGGCCAGGCCTTCGTGATTTTGCGTGCCGGTCATCCATTTGCCCGGCGGTTCCGACGGCGATGGCCGCACCTTGTAGCACGGCAGCGACTCGAGCAACTCGCGGCGGCCCCACAGGATGCCGACGTGCGGACCGAAAAACTTGTACGCGGAGCACGCGAGGAAGTCGCAGCCGAGCGCCTGCACGTCGATCGGGCCGTGCGGGCCATAGTGGACGGCATCGAGAAACACCATCGCGCCGGCGCGCTTCGCCTCGCGCGTGATCGTGGCAACATCGTTGATCGTGCCGACGCCATTCGAGGCGACGCCGACGGCGACCAGCTTCGTTTTCTCGCCGAGCTGCCGGCGAAGGCTGTCGAGATCGAGCGTGCAATCCTCGCGCTGGATGTCGATCCAGCGCACCGTTGCGCCCGCATCGCGGGCGGCCAGCGTCCACGGCGACACATTGGCATCATGATCCAGACGCGTCACCATCACCTCGTCGCCAGGTTTTAGCGTCTTCGCGATCGAACGGCTCAGGTGAAACGTCAGCGACGTCATGTTGTTGCCGAAAATGATCTCGTCCGGCGATGGCGCGTTGAGAAAATCCGCCATCCCGGCATGCGCATCCGCGAGGATCGCGTCCGATTCGACGCTGGTCGCAAAGACGCCGCCGTGGTTGGCGTTGCAGTGCGACAGGTACTGGACCATCGCATCAATGACGCGCAGCGGCACCTGCGTGCCGGCGGGGCCATCGAGGAAGATCGGCGAGCCGCCGGCGCGGGTTTGAGACAAGGCCGGAAATTGCTGACGGATTGCGTTGACATCAAGCATGGCGGGTTCCTGGGTGCCTGCAAAAGATCATAGCGACGGGATCAATCATTGCAGCGCCCATTGAAGAAATTGCGGACGCGGGCTACAATTGCGTATTCTGAATCCCTGCGACTGCGATGCCTGCCCAGAGGCTCTGAACGAATGTCAAGGAGCGCCTTCCGTGCAAATCAAGATCTCGGCCCGCCATGGGCATCTCGATGACGCCACCCAGGAACACATTCGCGAAAAAGCCGGCAAGCTGCTGCATTTCTTTCAGCGTATCATGATGATCGAAGTTCTCGTCGACCTGAATGGCGACGACAAACTCGTCGAATTTTTGGTGTCGGCGGAACACAAGCACGATTTTGTGGCCAGCGAGCGCAATGCGAATTTGCTGGCGGCAGTCGACATGGTGCTGGCGAAGCTGGAAGGGCAAGTCCGCAAGTATAAAGAGAAGGTACAGGATCATCGCCGCCGACCGTCCGCCGGCGACGTGACCGCGCGCCCTGAAGGCGAATGACGTCCGCCCGCCGCCCGCGTGAGAAGCTGGAGATACACTGATGCGCATGTCCGAATTCATTGTTCGCGAGGCCATCTCCGCGAACCTGGCCGCTGACCAAAAAGACGCCGCCATCCGCGAAATGGTCGATAACATTCGCGTGGCGGGCTACTTCAAGGGCAACGAAGAGGACGTCGTCAAGGCCATCCTCAAACGAGAACTGCTTAGCTCGACCGGCATCGGCGATGGGGTCGCCATCCCGCACGCCAAGCATGCCAGCGTCGATCGCCTCGTGGGCACCGTCGGCGTCTCGACCAAGGGCGTCCCCTTCGACAGCGTGGACAACGATCCTGTCCACGTCATGGTCATGCTGATCTCCCCGCAGGAGCGCCCGAGCGATCACCTGCGTGCTCTCGAAGGAGTTTCACGCTGTCTGAAAGACAAGAACTTCGTCGAAACCCTGCGAAACGCAAAGTCACCGCAAGAAATCTGGGACCTCATTTGCAAACACGATCGGGAATAGGAATCAGGGGTTAGGGATGAGGGGTTAGGGGTTAGGGGTTAGGGTTGAGGAATGGGATGATCGGGACGCAATTGAATTGCCGGTCCCTGCCTGACCCCGCATCCCTCAGCGCTGGTCCCTAAAAAACCATGACGGGCGAATCGGCGAAGCAATCCGTCGTGATCACCAATCCGCAAGGGTTCCACATGCGTCCGATGGCCGCGTTTGTGGAGGCCGCCAAACGGTTCCCTTGCAATGTTACCGTCATGCGCGCCGGCATGCATCCAGTCGACGGCAAGAGCATCCTCGGCCTGTTCGAATTAGTAGCCGTCCCGGGCACCGAGTTGATCATCGAGGCAAATGGGCCGCAGGCATTCGAGGCGGTCGAGGCACTGATGGCGATCTTTACGCAGGACTTCGAAGAAGAGCATGAAGCGGCAAAGTAACGTCTCGATTCCTGACTCCCCAACATCAAGCTCATAACTGCACGGATCCTGCAACCACTACGATGGAAATCAAACGCGGTATCCCCGTTTCCCCAGGCGTGGCCATCGGCACCGCTCTCGTTCTCGAGACGGAAGGCATCCGCATTCCGCGTCAGTTCGTCACCAAAAGCCAGACGAAGAACGAAGTCGACCGCCTGCACGCGGCACTGACGCAGGCCGTCGCTGACGCGCACGCCAATCAGGAAGCAATCAGCGAAAAGCTCGGCAAACAATACGGCGCCATCTTCGCCGCCCACGCGCTGCTCATCGAAGATCCCGAGCTAGTGCGCGAAATCGAGCAGCTCATCACGACCAAGAACCACAGCGCCGAATATGCGGTCAGTCGCACGATGCGGCGACACGCCAAGACACTCGAGGCGCTGAACCAGCCAATGTTCAGCACGCGCGCGGCCGACCTGTTCGACATCGAGAAGTCGCTGCTCAAGCACCTCGTCGGTCATCAGGGGGATCCGCTGCAGAACATGCAGGAACCCGCGGTGATTCTCGCCCATGACCTGACCCCGAGCGAGACGGCCAATCTCGATCCGAAATTCGTCTATGCCTTCGCAACCGAGGCCGGTGGCAAGGCGAGCCACACCGCCATCATGGCAGGCGTCCTCGAAATCCCCGCCGTGGTCGGCCTTGGCCGACTGCTCATGGATGTGTCCGGCGGCGACGAGGTCATCGTCGATGGCAACCGCGGCGTCGTCATCCTCAACCCCGACGAAGAAACACGCGAACGCTACCTCGTCTTGCAGCGCCAGTTCGGCAACTTCGCCAAACGGCTCGACGAACTGCGTGATTTGCCAGGCGAAACCAAGGACGGCACGCGCGCGGCGCTTCTGGGCAACATCGAGTTTCCCCAGGAAGCCCAGCATTGCACCGGCCGCGGCGCCGATGGCGTCGGCTTGTATCGCACCGAATTCCTCTATCTCAACAAGACCGAGGATCCCAACGAGAGCGAGCAGTATGAGGCCTACATGGCCGTGCTGCGTGCCATCGGCCCCAACAAGCAAGTCGTCATTCGCACGCTCGATCTCGGCGCGGACAAGCTGTTCCACCGGCCCGACATTCTGGCTGAGAAGAACCCCGCCATGGGCATGCGCAGCGTACGCCTGTGTCTGCGCAACCTGAGCCTGTTCAAGACGCAGTTGCGGGCTATCCTGCGCGCCAGCCATCATGGCGACGTGCGGATCATGTTCCCGATGGTCAGCACGCTGATGGAGCTGCGCCAGTGCAAAATGATTCTGGGGGATGTCAAGGAGGAGTTGGAGGAGGAAGGGATTCCGTTTAATCGCAAGATGCCGGTCGGAACGATGATCGAGGTTCCGTCCGCGGCCTTGATGGCCGAAGAAATTGCAAAAGAGGTAAATTTCTTTTCCATCGGCACCAATGATCTGATACAGTACACACTAGCAGCGGACCGCACGAATGAACATGTCGCTAGCCTTTACAACGCGGGCGACCCGGCGGTGCTGCGGCTGATCGACCACGTTATCCGCGCAGGGCAAAAGCACGGCACCGAGGTGTGCGTGTGCGGCGAGATGAGCGGCGATCCGCTTTATACAATCCTGTTGCTGGGGATGGGACTACGTCAACTGAGCATGACGCCCCAAAACCTGCCGGAGGTCAAGAAGATCATCCGATCGATCACCATTGAGGAAGCCAAGCAAGTTGCTCAGGAAGCGATGCGGCTCGACACCGCTCGTGATGTGAATAATTACCTGCGGGAACAAACCCGCCGAATCCTCCCGGAAGTCGTGGTGAACTGAATCATCGGCCGTTCGCGGCGTAGCACGATCGCCACCCCGCAAACAGCAGTCCTCCCGTTCGCCGGCGCCTCCAGCGCCCCATGTCTTTTTGCGAGGATTCCGCAACCGTGGATCCCGGTCGATCCGCAGCGGACTCCCTTCCGCGCGATCCGACCCTGGCTCCCCCGCCTCCCTGGGGGAGAACTCGGCATGGCGCCTGACTCGACATCCCCGACAATCTCCAAGCCCGAAACCCCTTCGCGCTACAAGTTTCGCGTCCGCTTTCGCAAGGCCGGCGACCTGCGCCTGGTTAGCCATCACGATCTGATGCACGTCTTCGAACGCATGTTCCGCCGGGCCGACCTGCCGATCCCGTCCACGCAAGGTTTCAACCCACGCCCGCGCATGTGGTTCGCCCTGTCGCTCGCGCTCGGCGTCGCCGGCCTCAACGAGGTGCTCGAGTTCGAGACGAGCGAACCGCTGCCCGCCGAGGAAGTCGAACGCCGGCTGACGGCGCAATGCCCGCCCGGCATCGAGATCGTCAGCCTGCGGCAGATCGATGTACGGGCAAGCGCACATATCCGGCGGGCCCATTACCGCGTCATGGGTCCCAAGCCCCGGGATGAGCGCAGCGATTCCCGGGCGTGGTTCCTGCAACAAACCGAATACTGGGTCGAACGGCAACGCCCGCAGCGGCGGCGCATCAACATTCGGCCCTACCTCGATGAACTCACGCTTTTGGATGATCAGGTGACGATGGCTCTCTGGATCACGCCCAATGGGGCAGCTCGGCCGGAGGAAGTCGTCGCCGCGGTGGGATTGCAAAGTTGGCTCGACGCCGGCGCGGTGATCGAGCGAACCGACCTGGAGATCTACGACGAGCTGCCGCCCGATGTGTCGCGTCCGCCGGTGATCCGCGCGACGCAAGAGGAATCAAGTGCGAACGAGACGGCGCCGCAAGAGCCCGTGGCTGCCCGGCCGACGGCCATCTTCGACAGTCCGTTCTCGTTCGATTCGTGAACAACCCGCCAGACGCCCAGGGGTAAGTACTCGATCTCTGGGATGCGGCTTTGCAATGTTCAACGCCCCGCACCAGGTGCAGGGGCCGAAAGGAACCACATGAAAAAAGAAATGCTGATCAACTGCCTCCAGTCGGAGGAGATTCGCATCGCGATTATTGAGAACGGAGTCCTCGAGGAACTTTACGTCGAACGCGCCAGCCACGAAAGCTACGTGGGCAACATCTACAAAGGACGCGTCGTCAATATCGAACCGAGCATCCAGGCCGCCTTCGTCGATTTCGGCGTCGGCCGCAACGGCTTCCTGCACGTCTCCGATGTCGAGCCCGCCTACTTCCGCCACATCGAGCAATCGCATGGTGGCCGAGATCGCGGTCGCGGCGGTCGTGGCCGGGATCGTGATCGCGGCGACCGTGGCGCACGCGGTGATCGCGGCGGCCGGCATCAGCCACGCTACGACGAATATGACTCCCCGCCGCGCCAGTATCGCCAGCCCGCGACGGAGCCCGGGGTCGAGGAAGAGGTCATCTACGAACCGAGCGACGTGCCAGAACCGCAGGCGCACGAGCTGCCGCACGCCGAGCCGCCGATCGAAGGGCCGGACATCATTGTCGAGGAGATCTACGACGAGGAAGACGAATTCTACCAACCCCCGGCACAAGAGCTGACGGAACCCACGGCGCTGGCGGACGACGCGATCGCGCCGCCTCCTGCGGCGCCGGAATCACATGAGCCGACGGGGCTGTCGGAAGATTGGCCGGCGCCGATGGAGTCGCGCGAGGAGCCTGCGGCGGAAGCGCCGCCGGCGCCGACGGAGCCCCCCGAGGAGGCACCCACGGAATCGGCCGAAGAAGCAGATGCGCCGGACGAGCCGGCCGCGCCGGAAAACAACGGCGGCGAGGAAGAAGAAGCGGCCGAGGAGGAAAAGCCGAAGCGCAAGGGGACGCGTCGCAGCACGAAAGGCAAGGGGTCGTCGAAGGCACGCAAGCCACGCAAGCGCGCGGGGGGCGACGAGCCGCCAGCTGGCGAGGATCCCAAGCCGCGTCCGATGGATTCGAGCGAACGCCGCACTGGCGCCGATGACCCGTCTCTTGACCCGATCGAGCCGCGGCCGATGTCGAAGGAAGACCTGACCGACGATGATTTGAGCTTTTCGAAGGCCCCTCCGCCCCCTGCTCCCAAGCAGGCGGAGCCGGATGCGGATGACCTGATGGAGGAATCCGTTGTCGAGCCGGAACCTGACGAGGAGTTGATCGTCGAGGAAGAGGAGTTCGTCGAATCGAGCGACCTGTCTGGCGAGATCGAAGATGTCGAGGCGGGCCCGATGGAGCCCGCGATTCCGAAAGGTGAGCCGGAGGAAAGCTTCGAGGACCTGGTCGAGGAGGAGAAATCGCTCGAGGAAGAGGACGAAATCGTCGTCTCCGAGATCGGCGGCGAAGAAGCCGAGGAGGCGCACTTCGATCGCGGCGAGGAATTCCACGAGCGCGAAGAATGTGCACCGCGCGAACGCGGCGATCGTGGCGACCGCGGGCGGGGCGGCCGAGGCCGGGGCGATCGTGGTGATC
>DASRSQ010000194.1:0-2754 GCA_035656475.1 Gemmataceae bacterium
GTCGCATCCTCGCTGTCGACGATGAAGCCGAAATGGTGCAGCCCGGCCCAGTCCGGCCCGCCTTTGCCGCCCTTGGTGCCTTCCGGGAATTGCAGCAGTGTGAGGTTCATCACGCCGTCAGTCAGCGATATGGCATTGCCGATCGGCGCCTCCACCTTCTTGAGCCGCTTGAGCCCGAACACGCCCTCGTAGAACGAGGCGGCCTTTTCGAGGTCCGGAACCTGAATCGCGATGTGTCTGAGCTTGGCCATGCCGGCCTCCCATGGATTTTTCGACGGGTTTCACCGGAATAGAACAACAGCGGGCCGCAGGTGTCCACTGCCGGACGGGATGTCGCCGCCCCAACCGACCCCCGGCAAATGGACATCGCCCGCCCCCAAGCGGCAAACCCGCATAGCGGAAACGGTTTCAATCAGGACCGAATTATTGCAAAATCGCGGACCGGACCGTCCGCACCCGTCCAGGGGATATGCCCCGCACGGATAGGTCCACCGCGCTCGTGCGCGCAAGCAGGAGGACATCATGGCGCTCGCCCAACTCAAATTCCCGATCATCCTGTTCGGTGCGGCGCAGCTCATGAAAATTGCCGCCCTCCGCAGTGCCGATTTCAAGGCGCGGCTCCGCGAGCACAATCTGGTGGCCCAGATCATGGCCCGCGACGAAGAGATCGGACGCTGGATCGAGCTCAACAACGGCAAGGTCACCTCGGGCGCCGGATTGCACGCCAAGCCCGATATCAAGCTGATGTTCAAGAACGCAGAAATCGGCGCCTCACTGCTCACGCCGCCGATCAACTGGCTCAATCAGATCAACGCGCAAAAGGATTTCGTCCTCACGGTCGACGGGCCGGAGGCGCTGACCAACTGGTTCGCCCAGACACTGATGATGGCGCAATCCGCCGGCCTCAAATACGGCACCAAAGTCGGCGGCGGCATGACGCGCTACTGCAACATGACCAACGGCGGCCCGGTTTTCGTCTACGTCAAGGACGACAAGATCGTCCGCATGACGCCGATCGATCTGACCGAAGAGGACGGCGCGTCATGGACCATCGAGGCCAAGGGCGTGAAGCTCACGCCGCCGCGTAAGACCACGCTGGCGCCGCACGGCCAGAACGTGAAGTCGATGATCTATTCGCCGGAGCGGTTGCTCTACCCGATGAAGCGCGTCGACTTCGACCCGAACGGTGAGCGCAATCCGCAAAACCGCGGCAAGTCAAAGTATGTCCGCATCAGCTGGGACGAAGCGATCAAGATCGTCACCGACGAGATCAAACGGCAGAAGCGCGAATACGGCCCCGGCGCCATCACCTTCTCGCACGGCTCGCATCATACCTGGGGCAACATCGGCTATTACCTCTCGGCGCTGTTCCGCTTCGCGAATGCAGTCGGCATGACGCGCATCCATCACAATCCGGATTCATGGGAGGGCTGGTACTGGGGCGCGGTCCACCATTGGGGCCATACGCTGCGCGTCGGCCAGTCCGAGACCTATGGCACCGTCGAAGATTGCCTGCAGAACTGCGACATGATCGTGCACTGGGCCGCCGATCCCGAATCGACGTCGGGCTCCTACGGCGCCCAGGAAGGCACCACCCGGCGGCAGTGGCTGAAAGATCCCAAACTCGGCATCAAGATCGTCCACGTCGACCCGTACTACAACGCCTCGGCGCAGTTCCTGCCCGGCAAGTGGTTCGCGCCCAAGCCCACCACTTCGGTCGCAATGGCGATGGCGATCGCCTACGTGTGGATCAAGGAAGGCCTGTACGACAAGGAGTACGTGAAGACCCACACAATCGGCTTCGACAAATGGAAGGCGTATCTCGTCGGCGACGAGGACGGCATCCCCAAAACACCCGAGTGGCAGGAGAAGGAGACGGGCGTGCCGGCGCGCGACGTGCGGGCGCTGGCGCGCGAGTGGGGGAAAAAGCGCGTCTATCTCGCGCCCGGCGGCTGGGGCAATGGCCACGGCGGCGCCTGCCGCAATCAGACCGGTATCCAATGGGCGCGCGTCATGGTGTGCCTCGTCGCCATGCAGGGGCTGGGCAAACCCGGCATCAACATGGGCAACCTGCAATGGGGCACGCCGCTCGATTTTAATTTCTATTTCCCCGGCTACGCGGACGGCGGCATGTCGGGCGATCTGGAAAACACGTCGATGCCGGTTGAGCTGTATCAGCGCATGCCGCAGCTGCCGACAATGAACTCGAACGGCCAGCGCATCCCCCGCATCTTCGTTCCGGAAGCCATCACGGAAGGCAAGGCCGAAGGATACCCATGGGTCGGCAAATCGATCGAACACCAGTTCGCGCGCTTCGGCTATCCGGCGCCCGGGCATTCGCCGGTGCACATGCTTTACAAATACGGCGGCTCGATTCTCTCGACGATGAACAACACCAATCGCTGGGTGAAAATGTACCAGTCGCCGAACCTGGAATTCGTCGTCAACCAGTCGATCTGGAACGAGGGCGAGGCCAAGTTTGCCGACATCCTGCTGCCGGCCTGCACCAATTTCGAGCGCACCGACATCTCCGAATGGGCTGGGCTTGGCGGCTACGGCCATCACGGCCAGCAGCAGCTCAATCACCGCATGATCGTGTTCCAGGCGCCGGCCATCAAGCCGATGGGCGAATCGAAGTCCGACTACTGGATCTTCAACCAGATCAGCGCCCGGCTCGGACTCGCCAATTACTTCTCCGAAGGCGTCAACGAGATCGACTGGGTGAAGCGCCATTACGACGCTTCCGACATGCCG
>DASRSQ010000195.1:0-2101 GCA_035656475.1 Gemmataceae bacterium
ATGCTTCGGCCCCGAGCTTTTACTGCATCTTGGCGATGTCCATGCTTCAATCAGGTTGAGGACGCCCGAACTGCGCTGACCGGAGGTTTAATGTGTTGAAACTGCTTATTCCCGTGCTGGGCACCAAAGGGGCAACGGAAGCGGCGCGTCATGGCGCATTCCTGTTTGCGAAAAAATGCGTGTCAGAAGTGGAAGTGATCGAAGTACTCGATGAACTGGCGCAAGGTCGCGCGGCAGCATTTCATTCGCGCTCCGACTTGCACCGGTCGGAAAAGGCGCGCTCACTCGACGCACTGATGCAAACACGGGCAATCCTCGACGATGCTGGCGTGCCGTACACCTGGAAGCGTGTCTTCGGACCACCGGAGCAGACGATCGCGAAGTATGCGGATAAAGATCACGCCGATATCGTGGTGCTTGACGCGAGCCACCTGGGTTTTTTCCATAAATGGGCCGTTCTTGCCAAGCTATGGCGGCTATCTTCGACGCCTGTCACGATGCTTCACTGACTCCACGCGACACCCCGCATTCCCCTACACGATCCGCAATCGCCGAAGGAGCGCTGTCATCGTTGTGCCCTGAACGAAAACCGAAAAGGCAACGACGGCAAAGCACACGGTGACAATTTCTTCGCGACGTGGCACCCCGGGCGGCAACCCCATCGCGAGAGCCAAAGCCAGCGCCCCGCGCATTCCCCCCCAGAAGAGGACATGCTGATGCCTCGGTTCAATTCGCCGCGACGAGCGCGAGAAGAGCATACAGCAGGGGTAGACAGCGACAGCGCGCCCCAGCATGACAATCACCACCGCAATGCCAATCGCCCGCCACACCGTATCGTATTGTCGCTGTGCCTGCTGGATTCCAATGAAGAGAAAGATGAACGAGTTTGCGGCAAATACCGTGTACTCGAGCACGGTCTCAACGGCCTCGCGCCCCTTGCGGGTCATCGGATTGGATGCATCGCGCCTGGCCATTACAAGGCCTGCTATCAGCGTGGCCAGTACGCCGGAAAGATGAAGATTTTCGGCTAACAGAAAGGAGCCGTAGGCCGCGATCATTGCAAACGTCACCTCAACCAGGTGATCGTCGGTCCGGTGGAGCAGCGACAGCACGATGTTGCCGATCAGCAGGCCGCAAAACACCGAGCCAAGAATCACCACGCCGGAGATCTTGAATACATCGATCGCGTTCAAGTGCGTGCCGCCAACGAATGCCAGCAAGACCCGAAACGCTGCCGCTGCCGTACCGTCATTGAAGAGGCTCTCTGCCTCCATGAGGCGCCGAAAGCGGCCCGCGACGCCGGCTTCCCTGAACGTTGCAAGCACAGAAACAGGATCCGTGGCGGCAATCAATGTTCCGAATAGCAGACCGCTGATCCATTCCCAATGCAACAGGATATGCATTCCCATGGCCGTCACGCCAGCCGATAGCAGGACGCCGAGAACCGCTAACGTCTGGACCACGGCGAAATCCTTGCGCACCTCTGGCCACCCCATATGAAATGCCGCTTCGAAAATAAGCGGTGGCAACAGGGCGTTGTAGATGAAATCCTTGTTTAGGGGGATGTCTGGAAAGCGAGCGGATGCAAGGAAGGACAAACTGATTCCAGCTATCACCAGACCAACGCTATACGGCATGTGCAAACGCCGCACAAGCATCGCCACCAATGCCGAGACGAGCAGCAGCAGCTCGAAGAGGCCGACGTTAAAGTCCATTCGGACGGTTATGGAAGAGGGAGATAAGGGAGCTTTGCCGCGGCCATCTTGATCTGTCCAACACCGGTCGCTGCAATCCAGACCTCGAAGTATATTCGATATGCTGTTGTCAGATCAGACGCCGCGTCAGACTACGCTTTCTCCTCGCAGAGGATTTGTCGGCTGGTACGATCGGTGTCTTCACAGCGAGGCATAGCGACATAGCGACAAACGCTGACCCGGTGTCCGTATGGCCGTTTGACTGCAAAAAGCGTTGCCTCACGACCGTCTGTTCATAGGTTCGACCAGTTGAGTGGCGCTGGCGATGCGCCGCATCATTGACGCGGCCGCTTCGAGTCTAGAACCGGCCGCTCAAAGGCAGATCGGTTGGTGTCGCTTCGGGGCGA
>DASRSQ010000196.1:0-3492 GCA_035656475.1 Gemmataceae bacterium
GGTACCCTGCGCGCGACTTTGCAAAAGCACCCCGACTGGGACAAGGAACTCGTTCGTGTCGACCAGCAGATCGCGACGATGCAGCAAGCGTACGACTCGCTGCTGGTCAGCCTGGCGATCGGTCAACGTCTCAAGCTGCGCGCCGACTATCAGCAGGCCCGCGCCGGCGCGATTCACCAGGTCGATTTGCTCCGCACGGAGATCGCGCAGAAAGCTGAGGAGTTGGCCGTCACGCAGCATGCTCGCTGGCAAGCCGTCGGTGCCGCGGCGCTCACGGGCGTCGTCCTCTGCCTGGGCTGCGTCCTCATGTGGCTCGTCTTCGACCGCGAGTTGCGCCGCACCTGGAAGGAGAAGGAACGCCTTAGCGAAAGCGAAACGCGATATCGTTCGCTCATCGAAAATCAGTCGGAACCGATCGCAATCGTCGATCCGAGCACCGTCATCGCCTACGCCAATCCCGCGTGGAAGACGGCCTTCGGTTACGAGCTGGACGAGGTCGTCGGCGCCAACCTGCTGGAATTGATCCATCCGGACGACCGCGTGCGCGTCCGCACGCTGCTCCTGTCGACGCAGAACACTGCGCCGATTCCGTGCCGGCTCAGCGCCGACTATGGCGTGTATCACGACGTCGAACTCGTCCGCCAGGCTCACACCGGCGAGAATCTGACCGCGGTGCGCGTCCGCGATGTGCGCGAGACCTCCGACGTGCCGATCGTGCCGCACGCCGAGATGTTGCCGCACGATCCGGCGCCGCTCGAGGAGGCAAATAAACGCATCAAGTTCCTCGAAAGCCGCGTGACCGAGCTGGAAGCGGACAACAAGACGCTGCACGAACGCGAAGCGAAGGCGACCGACGACGCGCGGCATCACCGCTGGTTGCTCGGCACGCACAAGGACGTCGGCGGCGAAGGCATTCTCATCGTCACCGGCGACGGCAAGGTCCTGTCGTGGAACCACGCGTTCGTTCAGATGTGGAAGTTGTCTGACGCGACCATGTCGGGCCATTCCTGGATGACGATCGCCGCCCACATGGAGACGCTGGTCAACGACGGCTGGGCCGACTTCCGCCGCGCCGCCGACGGACATGGCGATAGCTGCTGGGAAATGTCGCTCGAAGGCAGCCGGCGTCTTGAAGTCTATGCCCAGGCGATTGCCGATCATCCGCAGAATGGCAATGCCATCCGCTTCCACTTCCGCGATGTCACCCGGCAGCAACAGCTCGAATCGGACTTGCGCGATCATCAACATCAAGTCAAGGATTTTGAGAAGCGCATCGGAGAACACGAAGAGCATCGCAAGCGTTACGAGTCGCACCTACGCGAGCATGAGGAACGCGGGAAGAGCTACGAGTCGAACCTGCGCGAACACGAAAAACGTCTGAAACATCTCGAACGCCAACTCGAAGAACGCGATCGCAATCGGGAAGAGCTCGAAACCACGCTGCGCGAACATCAGGATCGCTTGCACGAGATGCACGAACGCCACACCGATGCGCTCACCGGCAACAAGGAAGTCATGCGGCGGCTCGCGACGGGCGTCGCCAACGATTTCAACAATGTCCTCTCGGTCATCATGGGCAACACGGACGTCCTGAGCGAGAACTTGCCGAAGGATCACGTCGCGCAGAACTATGTCGAGGAAATCCGCCAGGCCGCCCATCGCGGCGCCGAGTTGTCGCAGCGCCTGCTCGCGTTCAGCCGTAATCATCTGCTGCAAATGATGCCGACCGACCTCAACGCTCAGCTGGAGGCCTTGCAGCCGAAGATTCGGACGGCTCTCGGCCATGACGTCCAGCTCGACTGGCAGCCGGGCCACGACGAACTATGGGTGAAGACCGATCCCGCGCCGCTTGAACAGGCGATCTTGCACCTGGTTGCTCATGCCAAGGGGCACATGCCCGACGGCGGCACGCTGACCATGCGGACGAGCCGGGTGCAGCTCGGCAAACGCGACCTGGCACATGCCGATATGACGGCTGGATCCTACGTGCAGATTCAGTTGCGCGATACCGGCGCCGGCATCGCCGACGAAACCCTCGCCCACGTTTTCGAGCCGTATCAACCGGTGCACGACGGCCACAAGGGCGATCTGACGCTCGCCACCGCCTACGGCATCCTGCGCCAGAGCGGCGGCTGCATCGAGGTAAGCAGCGAGAAGGGCCGCGGCAGCGCGTGGACGATTTTGCTGCCGGAGACGACCGAACGCTCGCAGCACGTGGCGGCGTGAATTTGCCGCTTGCGGCTTCGCGCTCGCAGGATCGATTCAGCGAGCACGAAACCACAAGCGGCGGTCATTGCCCCCCACGGTCATTCCGAAGACTTCTTTTTCTCCACGGCCTGTTTCATGTCCGCAAGCCCTTCGTCGAATTTGCCGCTGATCAGCGAGTTCATATCCATGGCAACGACCATCGCCTTCATCAAGAACTCGCGTCGGCCGGCCATTTTCCAGGTCACGACGGTCTTGTCGCCGTCCGGGACAAACGTGAATTCGACATCGGCGGTGTCCTCGATCGGCTTCAGGAAGTCGAGCTTTATCTTCACGCTCTTGGAAGGGACGCTATCCAGGATGATCATTTTTCCCTCGCCGACCTGATCGTTGCCTTTCCACTGGTAGGTGGCATCTTTGCCGGCAGACGGCGTGCTGATCGTGATCGCGGAGCTGGGATCCATTTTGAGGAAGGGATTCCATTTTTCCCAGTTGCGGAAATCGTTGACCATCGGAAATACCTGCTCGGGCGGCGCATCGATCGTGATCGAGCGCGAGATGGTGTACTCCGCCGGCTGCAATGCCGCGACGCCGCAGACGACGGCGATGATGCCGGCCAGCGTGAAAAGAATCGCCAGCAAGGCGAAGCCGATCGTTGCGCCGAAGCTGGAAAAGCCGACGCCACCGGCGTCGGGGGACATGCTGCGAATCGGCAAGAGCGCCCGCACTCGCGCATCGCGCAACAGCAAGCCGAGCCATACCAGCACGCCGAGGACGATCGCAGGAACCATGTTCTCAAAATCGCTGATGCGCGCATGCGTTGCAACCGCGCCGCCAGCGTAACCGGTGAGCAAGATCGCGCCCAGCGTCACGGTGCGTGGGAAGAGATAAAGGAAGATGCAGATAAGCTCGACGAAGGCTAGAGCCTGCATGTGGGTGCCCGGCCAGCCAACGTCTGGCATGGGTTTCTCGGGCTTGTAATGCGTCAGCTTGCCGAAGACGCTGAACCCGAAGCCGGCCACCACCAGCAGCGTGATGATCCAGCCAATCGCGACCATCCACATCGGCGTCGGCGGACCAGGCTCGGCGGCGGGTTGAGGCTGTGGCTCGTTGTAAGGATACATCGACATGACAGCTCCTTCTCTGCGAATGTTCGATTTGCGAATTCCGGAGCGCGAGGACATGAGGCGGCGCTTCCGGTCGTCCTTGAGTTTACGCGTTCGCGAGGTCTTCGTCGAGTTTCCGCGCATTCGCCCGTGGTGCAGGCGGCTCGCCGGCGCGGCCGCC
>DASRSQ010000197.1:0-14288 GCA_035656475.1 Gemmataceae bacterium
ACACCACGGGAGTGATCGTGCGGACAATCTAGCCTGGAGTTGCCACAAGTGCAATCGAGCCAAGGGCCCAAACCTGGCCGGGCGAATCGGTACTGCAGTGATCGCGCTATTTCATCCGCGTCGACAGAAATGGTCCCGGCATTTTCGATGGATTGGCCCGCGAATTGTCGGCCGGACCAGGTGCGGAAAAGTGACAATCCAGGTACTTGATCTCAATGCGCCGGAGCGATTGGTCGTGCGCACTTCGCTCATTGCAGCCGGTGTTTTTCCGCCGCCTTGAATTCTATCGATAAAACCCCATGCTCGCGAAGCTCACGCTTTCATACCCATGCGGATGCACGTAGCGGTCGTAGCACAGCAGCTTGCCGTGGCGCGGACGGATCGCCTCGAGCGTCGCGAAGGTCGGGGGCAAGCCGCAGATGTTGCGGACGTCCCCTTCGTCGGCGATGACGCGGAAGTAGCTGGCGATGTCGATGGCCTCGGCATGTCGCAATAGCGCGTGGTCCTGGTGCTGGCTGTGGCGCAGGAGCGCGTCGTCGAGGCGCTGGCCCTGGTTGAACTTCGGGCCGATATGGGCCAGGTCGCCGCTGATCAGATAGCAGATCGGCTCCTTCGCTTCTTCATCCAGCTTGCGCAGCGCATCGACCAGGCCGGCGATATCGCTGCGCGTCGTCGGTGATGTGCCATCCTGGACGCAATCGTGGAAGGAGCCGACGACCAGCGGGACGATGCGGATCGGCCGCACGTTCTCGTAGAGGTATTGCAATAGAACGACCTCGAGCTCGATCGAGTGTTCGGGGAAGTGGGCGAGCCATTCGTCGTCGAACAGGCCGTTGCCGAACTGTTTGACGAGGCGGTCGATATAGTCCTGATCGGTCGGGACGACGCCGAGCGGGGTGCGGAAGTTTTTGCGCGTGAGCGTGAAGCGATGGGCGCTGTGGTGCGAGGTGCCAATGATGACGAACAGGGACGCGTCCGAATTTTCGACGATTTCCTTGAAGGCGTAGGTATAGCTGAGGCCGCCGCGGGCGTAGTCGATGTGCGGGATGAGGGCGGCGTGCAGCGAGCCATCGGGTTTGCCGACGCGCGGCAAGCCGGCGCCGCGTGGATGTGTGAAAAGCGCTCGGAGTTGGGCGCGTAGCCTGGCGGGATCGCCATCGTAACAGCCAATACAGCGCGGTGGTCGCACCGGATCGTTGACGACGCGGTCGAAGCGCGGCGATTGCAATAGTAGCCCGCTCTCCAGGCGAGTCAGCCATTGCTCCACGAGCCCGAGAGGCACGTTGCCGGTGCGCGTGTGGATGTCGGGCAACGTGTGTTTGCCATCCAGATATTCGAGCCAGGAGAATTCGGTCTTGCTGAGCGGCAACGGATCGGCGAGGCCGAGCCGGTCGATGACGTAGATCTGATCGGGTTGGCGTGGATCAGTGGCGCGCTTGAGGTAGGGCCGCAACTGCGGTCGCTCGGGAAGCATGATGAAGTCCATGAAACGCAGATGGATTGGTGCGACGTTACAAGCCCGACGCGTAAGCGAGGACGTGTTTGCAAGAATGCCTCGCTTACACGTCGGGCTTATGCATTATACCTGTTCCGCGTCACGATTGGCTCGCGGCCAGTTCGCCGCGAAGGCCGGCGAGGCCTTCGCTGCCGACGTGGATGGTGCGCTCGCCGATTTGCAGGTTGAACATATCGTCGAGCGGTTGGTAGCTGACGAATTGCACGATGGTGCCTGGCGTCAGGCCCATCGTCTGCCAGTGACGGAGGCGTTCGGAATTGTCATCCTGGGCCTCGCGGATCAGCACGCGGGCGCCGGCGCGGAACAAATGCAGCGGCTTGAGATCGCGTTTCTGCATCTCGCCGGCGGCACTCGGGATCGGATGGCCGTGCGGGTCTTCGAGCGGTTCGCCGAGATGGGCCGCGATCGCTTGCTCGAGCCGCGGCGAGATGGCGTGCTCCAGCGCGTCGGCTTCCGCATCGACCTCGCTCCAGTCGAGGCCGAGCACGCGCGTCAGGAAAAGTTCGACGAGCCGGTGCCGACGGATGACGCGGCGAGCCTGGGCGATGCCCGTTTCGGTGAGCTGCGCGCCCTGGCCGATGCCGTAGGTGATGAGGCCGGCCGACTCGAGGCGTTTGAGCATGCCGGTTACCGATGGCGCTTTGACCTGCAGGCGCGACGCGATGTCGTTGGGCGTGACGATGTGTTCCGCGCCCCCCAGACTGTGAATCGCCTTCAGGTAATCCTGAACCGCCGGCGAGATTTGGTCGTTCATCCCGACATTGTATTTGTCAGAACCAGAAACGCACGCCCGCCATCGGGCCTTGCAGGTTGACATCGCCGATGCGGAGGAAGTCGTAGCCGGCGTAGACCTCGATGCCCTGCCAGATGACGCCGACGCTGGTGCGGGCGTGGATGACGCCGGCGCTACCGAGCCAGCCGGCGTCGAACTGGCCGCTGAGAACGAGCGGGCGGACCGGGAACCAGTCGCCGCCGTAGGTGAAGTTGAAGCCGAAATCGGTCTGCTGGCGGTCGGTCAGATAGCGAAAGCCGAGCCCGGCGTACATGCTCGCCACCTCGTTCTCGGCGAAGCGGAAGGTGAGGTTGGTGTCGCCGATGACGGTTTCATCGCTGCGGCCGTTGGGCAGGTTTTCGTGAAAGTAATTCCAGTTGGTGAAGATGCCGAATCGGCTCACGTGTTCCAGCTTCACCTGTCCGCCGAGACGATTGAGACCGTCGAAGTCATTGCCGTTCTCCACGCTGACGCGCAGCGCCCAATCCTTGCGGGTGACCTCGGCGGTGTCGAACTCGTAATAGGTCTTCGCCCATTCGGGCGTCAGGATCTGGTAACCGCGATAGCCGTCGGCATAGGGATGGGGCGTGAAGGGCATCTTGCGCGTGTAGGTATCGCCGAGCAACCCGGCGGGCAGATAGAAGGGAAGCAGCAGGACCCCGAGGCCGTTGTTGCTGCCGCAGTCATCGTCGCTGCTGCTGGAACTGCACCGGTCGTTGGATGAATTTGCGTTGTTGCCGTTGTTGGAAGAGGAGCCCGATGAGCTGGCCTCGTCGCGGACGCGCTGAAGCCGGCCTTCCTGGGCATGTGCCATCGTCGCGGTCAAGAATGTCAGAACCACCGAGATTGTGCAGATTGCGCGGGCCATCGCAATACTTCCTTGTTGAAGTGGCGGGACGCAAACCGGATAGCAAAGCACGGGCTGCAGATCAATGCATGGACGCGATCCGACGCTCGACTTGCACGCTTCGCCGGCGCAAACCTTAACGAGCCGCGACGGCGGGAACGAATTCCCGACGATCGCGGCTCGTTTTTTTGGATCCTGCACGCGCCTAGTTGTTGGACGGCTCGATCTGCGCAAAGGCAAGGTTGGATCGGCTGCCGCGGTACCAGTCGGTCGAGGCACGCACCTGCGACAAGCTCAAGTTGTCCGGATGGTACAGATGGAACTCGCCGTCGCGGAACACGCGCAGCTCGTTCGAGTGCGGGCTCAACAGCGCCAGGTGCGACCAGTGATTGCGAATGATCCGGTCGATCGTGCTATCGTGCTTCAGAACTTTGAACATCACCTCGGGCGTCGTTTCGATGACAAACATGAGCCGCAACGGCTCGTGAATCTCGACCCCCTGCCAGGGCAAGCCGGGACGCAGATCGCTGGCAGCCCCATCCATCACACCCAGGAGCGACGTGACATTGTGAGGCAACTTCGAGCCGCAGGCCCAACCTGGGGAATCGACGGAGGAGAAGTAATACTGCAGGTTGATGCCCTGGCAGACGGGAACAACCGCGCTAAGGATGCGCGCCAAGATCGTGCCGTCCTCGTCATCCTGGGTGGCGTCATAGGAGTGCAGGAAGCAGCGGCGATCCATGTACAGGCCGCGCGTCCGCTCGCGGCGGCCGACGACGCACAAGGCATTGGTCGCGTTGCCGAACTCCGGCCGAACCTGTGCCAGATCCTCCGCCCGATTCTCGACGTGACGCCGAGCGTCGGCGAGCGAGATGTTGAGTGGCGCCGAGTCGAAGCGCCGGCAGCGCTCATGGGCGTTGCGCTCGCATGCCGTCTCGAAGACCTCCATGGCGAATTCGAATTCCTTCAGGTGAGTCCGCGGCAAGAGATCAAGATCGTAGAAGACGACGCTGTCGAGCGCGGTATTGTGGTAGCCCGCCACGAACCAGGTGTCCTCCGGAATGTGCAGGCCGCGCTCGGCGATGATTTTGCGGACGCGGAGATCGTTGAGGATGATGCAAAGGGCACGCCCGTTGGGGCCGCCCGGACCGGTGCACGCGCCGCAATCGTACGCGGATTTGTGCGGATTGTTCAGGCAGGCGGAGCGATGAGCGACGAAGAAGAACAGACGCCCGAAGTTGGACGTCAGGCCGAGGTCGCGCAACACGCGCTCACCGACGGTCGCCATCTCCTCGAGCGTTAGCCCCTGCTGGCCCTGTTCCGGTCCCGGCTGTTCGGCGGTTCGTTCGACAATGAGACGCGTGATCGACGGCGGATCGAAGAAGCTGTTGGCGGTTCGTTCCAGCTGCCCGGTGAGGCGCGGAAAGAGGACGCGGGCGACCAGCGGCAGCGACGCCAGGACGCCCAGCCCCGCAGTCAAGAGAGCGCCGACTGCAAACGATCGGCTGCCGACCTCGAACTCACGCGATGCCGTGCCGACGAGGCGCCGCGACTGGGCACGGCGACGGTGCATTTCCTGCAACGGGATCACCGCCTCCTCCGACATCCAGTGCTTCGGCTGCATGATGACCGGACAGAGCGGCACGAAATTGGCCTCGGCGGCGCCGCGGAAATAGATCGGCACGCTGAAAAAGCCCGCCGCCCCAAACGTCTCCATGTCGGGACAGGTCTCTTCGAGATGCCGGCGAAACGATTCTTCCCGCGCATCGATGCAGAAACAGGCCTGGAACCGCGGTGTCGGCCTCAACTTTGGCTGTCTCCGCGTGTGCAGCGACAGCGCATCCAGAGCCCCAATCTGATACTGACGCTCGAACGCAAGCTGGAAAATCCGCCGGCGCTCCAGGTTCGTGAACGCTTCCACCTCGGCGACCAGCGTACCCCATTGCGCCTCGGTCAAGGCGTGCAGATCGACCGGAGTCCATCCCTGAATCTGTGCGAGTTGGAACAGCATATAGGTGCGCTGATCGAGGTCGGGTTCGGAGAACTTGACGCGCTTCAGCGCCTCCTCGCGCACCCCTTTGAGCGGGCCACGGTAGGACAAGCCTTCATGGGCAACTTCGGCGACGGCGAAACGCTCAAGGATCAGGTAGACCGCCAGGAAATCGGTAAGCGTGCCGCGCGGCGCGGGCACGGGGAAGCGATCGCCACGCACATCCATTTGCCGAATCATGCTGGCCCAGCCACGCATGGCAAGCACGGTGCGCGGAAAGAAATCCTCCCACTCACCCGACGAGATGCCAAGCAGTTCGAGGGATTCATGGATCGATTGCAATGGCGAAATGCCCGCGTCGTCGAGCCGGGCCAGCTCCCTGTCCAGGCCGCGCATCCAGTGATGCGGCGGTCCGCCAGGACTACGATAAACCCGCAGAAACGCCTTGTAGAAGCCAAGCTCCCGGCATTCGAGCGGCCAGTTCGCATAACCCTGATCGGCGAACGCGGCGCAGTAACGGATCATCACTTCCTGGACCAACGTGTCCGAATCGAGCCCGGTCGCTTGCAATAACACCTCGCGCGGCCGAACCTTCAGCGGCGGGGGCTCGACGTGATGCTCCGCCTCCGCAATGCCCGACTGGCAGATCCGCCATAGCGCCTGCACCGTGAACGCTTCCCACGAGGCATCGCTCCATTGCGACGCGTCTCGGCCCGGATCGATCTTCGCCACATCGCCAAAGCGCTCAAGCAGCGGCCAAAGCACATGCAGGCGGCGCGCGTCGTTGGCGCCGGGCGGTTGATAGCCGCCATCCACGCTGCCGTTGTTGATAATGTCGCGGACGACCCAGCGAAAGGTGCTGGTGAAGATACGATCGCGATGCTGACGCGGAATATCGCTGCGGAACTTGGTCAGCGCCTCGGTTTCCGCCATGTGCCATTGCACGACGCCCGGCGTACCGGAGACGATGCGGTTTTGCAGCATCGCCATGCGCAGACTGATGCGCGAGCAAAGCCCGGCAATCGTTTCCCAGCCGCGCTTGCCGAGATCCTCCTCGACGACCGCCTGCAGATCGACGGTCCGAATGCGATCGCGTTTCACCTCTTCGCGATAGCGGTCCTCCGACAGGTAAGGCTGTCCACCAATGAGGTGGAGCCCAACCTTGACCGCCTCCTCGAACGGCATGTGTTCAAACGCGTGCAGCGGATTCAAGAAGGAAAAGCCGGTGATCGGCCCTTCCGCGGGCAGCATCTGGGCGGCGTATTCGATGACCTCTTCGAGATCAAGAAGGTGGGGTTCCTGATGTTCACGTGCGAGAGGAAGCCGATGCAGGGACGTGGAATTAGTCCAATCGAGCAACCGTGTCATTGCATTGGTCCATGTTTTGACGATTTCGGAGAGGCGCAATCCGGCGGTGCAATGAGACCGGCAATCTACGTGCCGATTCGAGCCGGCCAGGACTTCACTGAGTAACCGAAGTCCACATAAGGAGTTGCGTTGTATTACGATTTGCTAGCGCAGCCATTCCGGTAAAGAAAAAAAGATCGGGTGCCAAATTTTTTTCCGGCTTTGCAGATGGCCTCCAGCAAGTCCATGCCAAATAGGCAAACGCGCTGCCTCGTCCCTCATTCCGCGAGTTCGGTTGGCAACGCTGGGTTGGCGACCAGCAGGATCCGGCTGTGGGCGTGTTGCAGGATATGCTGGATCCAGGCCGGAGTAGTGAACTGCTTGCTGCGGTCCATCTCGTCAGGCAACGGCACGACGATCAGGTCGAAGCTCCCCTCCTTCGCCTGGCGAACAATGCTCGGGCCGACATCGCCGTTCAGGCGATCGATCGCGATTTTGCGGTCGACCTGCCTGGCCTGATCCTGGATGGCGTGGGCGGAATCGGCGCTGGGCTCGCCGTGCTCGGGAGCCATGATCAGCACCTTGAGGTCGACCGCCGGATCGAGCGTGGTGAGGATCGACTGGAAGATATCGAGGCCGCTGCGGGAATCGTGTTGCACGAGCAGAACGCGATCAGCGCCGACGCCGGCCTTGCGCAGCTCGGCAACGGAGCGTGCCTTCGACTCGCCGGCGCGGGGGATGCGGCTGCCGCCGCCGAGGTCGAAGTGGAGATCGCGATCCTTGCTGAGGATGCGGACGGTGAGCGGCGCCGTGTCGCCGCCGTGCAGGTTGATCCACACAAGGGCGACCTGATCGAGCTGCTCGTCGGCTGTAAAGATGTTGGACGCGCCGATGACGAGCTCCTGCACGTTGAGATCACGGGCGGTACGCAGGAGCGCGTACACCGGGTTGTTCGTCGGCACGATCAAGGGATGCACGCGCTTGCCGAGCTTTTCCGCACGCTGCACGACGGCGGTCATCAGCTCCTGATCGTAGCTGTCGAGCTGCGACTGGTCAGGCGCCGGCCCGCCGCCGAGCAGCGTCTTGGCGGTCATCACGATCACGTCCGTGGTGTCGGGATCGCTATCTTCGAGCGCCTTCTCGAGCATGAAGAGGTTTTGCGTCGAGCGGATGGCCACCAGCTTGCGATAGGTCTTGGTCAGGCCCAGCCCCGCCACCGACACCTGATCTTCCTCTGCCTGGTTGAACTGCTCGAGGTGCTTGTGTCCGCCTTTGATCCGATGCTCGTAATAGTATTCGGACACCAGAAAGATCACGAAGAAGACCGCGGTGAAGAGACTGCCGAAAATCGTCGCGTACGGCTTCGTGGCCAGGTTGAGCAAGGCCGCGGCCAGCAGAATGAACAAGATCGTCAGCAACCCCAACGGGATCTCGATGGAGCCGATCTTGATGTTGAACGGCACCTTGTACTCGCGCGGACTCGGATCCTTGAAACGCAGCACCACCATCGCGAGTGCCTGGAACACGAAGCTCCACACCACGCCGAAGGCGTAGGCCTCGCCGAGCATCAGCACGTCGCCATGGCTGATCACGATGATGCCGAGCTGCAGGAAAACGATCAGGCTGAGCAGGCGATACGAGGTGCCGAAGCGCGAGTGCGGCTTCAGGAACCACTCAGGCATGACGCCATCCTCGGCGACGCGGTTGAGCACGCCATTGGAGCCGATGATGGCGGTATTGACCGCACCGGCGAGGATCATGAAGCCGACGATGACGACAAACGCGTTCAGGCAGAGTTTCAGCGAATCGGGGCCGACCATGTTCATGGCCAGGCCGCTGATGAGGTTCTCGGAGTAGTCGGTGACGCGCTGAGTTTCCGGGATCAGCAGCACCGCCAGAAAGCTGATGCCCGCGGTGAAGACGAGGCTGTAGAGGAAAACGATAAACGCTGCCTTGCGGAAGTTCGGCAGCTTCGGCGCCGCCACCTCGCGGTAGACCTGGGCGAGCGTCTCCTCGCCAGACATGGCAAGAATGGAGTGCCCGAAGGCAACCAGGATACCGACGGCGCCGATGATGCTCAGCCAGCTACCGGGGGCGCGCAATTCACGTCCCAGCCACGTGCCACCCAGCCAGCCGATCGGATCGGGATGAAGTTCGGGCTCCTTCGTCTGTTTGTTGACCAGTTGCTTCCCCTGGTCATCGAGCCTGGGTTTCTGCGTCAAATTGGGGGTAAAGGGCAGCTGGTTCTTCTCGCCGGTTACCTTGTCGACGGCGATGCCCTGCGTGGCGAGCGTGATGCCGCACCAGACGAGGATGATCACGACCATTACCGTGGTGGCGTACATGATCTTGAGGGCCCGATCGCTCGACTCGTGAATGCCGCGGATGTTGAGGCGATAGAAGTAGAGGGTGATCGCGATGGCGATCATGACCGCGCCCCACGCCTTGATGCTCAGGCGCATCTCTTCGTTGGGAATGAGATTCAGTTCCATGAGCTTTGCTGTGTCAAGCGCGAGACCCATGAGGTAATGCCCGGCGGAGACGGCACTGATCGGCCCGGTCAGAAGATAATCGAAGATGAGCGCCGAGACCGCCAGCTTGGCGAAGAATCGGCCGAGCGCCTCCTTGACGACGCGATAGACGCCGCCGCGGATGAAGAGCGAGCAGCTCTCGATATACACGGAGCGGACCGCGTAACTGAAGCCCATGACGGCGAGGATGAACCACGGCGCCGCCGGCCCGATCGCCTCCTCGACGATGCCGCCGATGTAGTACGCGGTGCTGCCGAGATCGCAGAGAACGACGGCCGCCGTGCGCCAGTACGAGATGAAGGTGAACATGACGCTGCTCACCACAATCACCTGGGCTGCTCTGCGAAAGGTGCCTGACTGATTGCCTGGATTTGAGGAGGGATTCATGTGCGCGAGGACGCAAGGAAGAGAACCAACGCCGCAGCAAAGATTTTACGGCTCGGGCAGGGTGGCTGATATATGTATGAATGTATAGGCACTCGGCGCGGGTGGATAGTAGATGCCCACGAGGTTGTGGGCATCTCGATCGTGCAAAAAGCCAGAAGAAGTAGCCATTTCTAGAGTAGATGCCCACCAGAACGGGGGAAGGGGGTGCCACCGAGGTCGGCGAAATGATCTCGCTGCCAAGTTTCAATGATGCCGGATGTTGTGGTACAATTCCCCCACACCGTGAGCCTCCTTATTCCCAGAAATCGTATTGATCGCGCATTCGGTTCCGAATGTCAAGCGGTGGATATTCTCCGTATCCCGACAGGATGATCGTTCCATAATCCGTGAGTTGGATCTGCCCTTGCTTCGCCTCCGTCTCGAATCGCTGTTTGTGTTCCGCGGCGATTTCCAGGTAATACCAAGCGGCGCGTCCCGAGCTGTCGTTGCCGCGGATCAGGAAAAGTGTTGGCTGCGGGGCAAGCGTAGGTAACGCCGCACGGATGAGTTCCTCGCAGGGTAATGTGGACACCTTGGAGGAATCAAACGGCGGAAGTTGAGGCTCGGGCTCGTTGAGTTCACGCAAAAGTCGTTTAGCACGCTCCAATTCATGCCATTCGATGTGTGGCGGTCCCTCGCCCCAAGCCCAGGTGTACGATGCTAGCGCTGTGCTGCGAGTATGATCACGCTCGCCCATTGCTGACCAGGCCTCTGCAGCGTAGCCCCTCCCTTCGCCTTTGGACAATTCTTCGCGGGCTTCGTTCGTTCGGTCCAATCGAGCGAATGCCCATGCGCGCAGGTCGTGATAATCCGGCTGTAGCGAGCCGGTCTTGTTTGATATTAAAAGTGCGTGATCGATCGCATTTAAGGCTTCGTGCGGCTGACTGCAGCTGAGCTTCCATTCCGCTCGCAGTGCCAGAAATCGCATCTGATCGGATACGTTGCGATGTGCGAATGCCAGATCGTAGCCTGTTTTCCATTCAGCTTCGATCAGCTGGCCTTGCATGAAATGGCATTTCGCCAGAAGGAATTCCGCTCTGCCAGGACGGTAGAGGTTGATACTTGGACGAGGCCGCTCTTGAAAATCCTGATACTGCCGCTCCACGTCCGCGAAACGCCCATGTTGGATTGCTGTGGATAATGAGTCGAGCAGATTTACCGTCACATCATCCGCTCCCTGAATCCGTTTTGCTACCGCATCTGCAAGCCACTGCGCCATCGCAGCCTCTGCCCTTCGCCCCAGGATCTTGAGTGAATCGGAGATATTGCTAAGATCACCAGGGACCCAAGCCCATTTTTTGCATTCGATGTCCAACTGCAGTACTCGAATGAACATTGCAAGCGACTCGGGTTCTCGCCCCGTTTGGGAGTAGAGAATTCCCAAGACGTTTAGAACATAGCTCTGACAGCTGATTGAAGCGAGCCGCGGCAACTGCTCAAAACCCTGTGGGAAGAGCGGCTTTAGTAGCTCAATGGTAAGTTGGTAGGCGCCAACATGAACTAGGAGCGTCGTGCCGAACACGCCACGATAAAATGCCACCGCATCATCGAGTAACCCCTCACAAATGAAGTACCGGTATATTTCGATGGTATTCTTCAAGTCCGCGATTTCTCTCGCGTTTTTGAGATCATCAGACGGAAGGCTGGCGAAGTGCTTGCGGAGCTTCTCGTAGATCTTCTTCCGCTCCGCATCCTCGGGCAACTCTGCCGCGTAGCCTCGCACCAGAGGATGCAGATCGTAGGTATTTGTGTCGCGGTCCCACTGCAACAGCCCGCGATTCTCCAATTCGGTCAGCGCGGCATCTAGTTCCGGTGCCGTGCTGAACGGACTGAGTACCTCCATCGTGCGATAGTCTGCACTTGCCGAGACCTGCGCAATTCCCGATAGAAGCCGGCGTGTCAGGAAATCCACGCCCGCAAGCGCCCCTTCGATAATGTGCGTGTGCTTCTGACGAAGGTCCAGATCGCGCAACCTCAGGTTACCGCCAGCATTCTGGTCCGCTCGCCAGGCGTCGAAGTCGTTTGGCTTGCGACGGTAGTCCTTGATCATGCCGCAAACGATGTGCAGCAAGAGGCTGTGCCGACCAAACGAGTCGGCAAAATCCAGCATCTCGCGTTCATCTCCCTTGATCCCGGCATGCCGCATTAGCGCCAGCGCGTCAGATGGCGCCAGTCCGTTGAGTTTGTGATGCGCGACGCCAGACAAGCGTCGACCGCCGCGGCCCTCCAGCCTGCTAGGAAACAGTCGGGTACTAATCAGAATCTTCGATGGGTGGCAGTGCAGCAATTGTTCAAGGAGGTCGCCGTCCGGCGGATAGACGCAGTCACGTCCGTTGACGTCGATACGCGCATCGTCGAGTTGGGCCTTGTCCAAGCAATGGTACGCGGTCAACATGCGCTCGAATCCATCGAGGATGAGCAAATGCGGCCCATGACGCAGTTCCGTCAGGAGCATCTGGCACAATACTTCATGTTCGGTTTCGCGAAGACTCTCGGGATGCTGACCGGTCAGGTAACCCACCGTGTAGCGCACGAACTCACGAACCGATGCCCCACGCTGGTAAAAACTCCACCATACGCGCCCCTTCAGGCCTGAGATGGCGCGGTCCGCTCTAGTCTTCAGCCACTCCCAGGTCACGGCACTTTTGCCAAGTCCGCCAATCCCCTCGACGACCATGATGGGGTCTGCGGATTGCGCCCAAGCATCGAGTAGCTCCAATTCGTGATTCCGGCCAATGAATCGATCCGGAGGAATTGCAGGAAGGGCGGAAAACAATTCCGGTGGCTTTACAAAGGCGCGCGCAGGCGCTGTACCGAAGTTAGAGTCTCGCGTAAGACGTACCTTCAGCCGTGGCAACGCAACCAAAAGTTCCCTGAGTAGCTTTTCCGGCGAATCGAAGAAACCGCATATCTCCTCTGTCCGAAATTTATCCTTGAGCTTCTTGAGTTTTTCCCGCTCCTCGGCACCGAAATCGATTTGGTCTTCCTCGAACGGGTGCTTTTTATCTGCCAAGAAAATGAGTGTGGGCAATCGCAGTTCCACTGCTCGTCGGTATTCCAATTCAGTCACCGACAAACGATGTGGATTGTGGATGGGGTCGTCAGGAATGTAGCCGTAGCGCAATGCGAAAATGCCAATATAAACCTGCGATTGCTCTACTCGCTCGAGTGAGAATTTGATGGCGCTGGACTGCCACTCTGCCGAACCGTGCTCCATTACAATCGGGGTGTGGCCCTGTCGAGTGATGGCGTGCGTAGCCAACTCTCTATGGTGTGGCAAATCGACTGTGGTGCTGCTGAGCATGATGCGAAGACGTTCGTCTGCAGAGTCGATCACGATGTCAGGCCGGATGGTATCGCTACTTGCGTCAGTCATGAGTGTACTGCGGTAAATAGAATGAACGTAATAGCCGCTGATTTTGGTTTTGATTCACCTTTGATGGTAACGCGGGTGCCAGCACTACGCATCAAAAATATCGGAAATGATCCTAGGTGCAACTGTTGACCTTAGACCTGCTTTTATTCGCATGCATCTTTCTCCATCTCCTAGAAAGAATCCCAGAAAACCGTGTCCGGAAACGCCGTATCGCGGGCATATCACAATTGAATGCAGCAAGCCTCCAGCCCCGATTGCGAGCGTCACCCGCGCAAGCAACCAGCAATCGGGCGTCTGACCAGTAACCGCGGGCCTCACTCGCAACCCGGTTCTGATCTGCTAGACATTCCAGCCAAAAAAACATTCGCGCTATCCACCGAGGAGTTTCCCCATGATCGTCCTGCGCGCATTGCGTCGTGTGCGTCCCCAGGTGCTGGCGAGCCTGGCACTCACTCTGGTCCTGACCTTCGTCCCCGCCGCACAGGCCGGCAACGTGTTCATGCTGTCCGTCGGCGTCAACAACGCCAAGGGGCATCCGCATCTGACCGCCCCCGCCAAGGATGCGAAGGACATGGCTGCGTGGGCCCGGACCCAGCAGAGCAAGCTGTTCGCTCACGTGAATGTCGTCACGCTGACCGACAATAGCGCCACCCGCAAGAACGTCCTGTCAAACCTGACCGCCCTGAAAAATCAAGCCCGGGCCGGCGACTTCATCATCTTCTACGACTCCTCGCACGGCGGGGACAACGGTCGCGGCCAATACATCATGTGCGTCTACGATGGTGACCTGCTGTGGAACGACGTGCTGGCCGTCCTCAAGGATTCGCCTGCCACCAAGATTGCCATCCTCGACACCTGCGACTCCGGCATGGCCCTGTCCACCAAGGCCGGTTCTCCCGTGGTGCTCGCGTCCTCCAGGGCCAACCAGAACAGCCTCGATGGCAAAAGCAATAGCCTGTACACGCAATTCCTGCTCCAGGGCCTGCATGGCAAAGCCGACAGCAATCACGACGGCCATGTCACGCTCAACGAGGCGGCCAACTATGCTCGCCAGCAACTGCTGAACTACGACAAGGGCAAGAAGACCGCCGACCAGCAGAACTCGGTCTGGTCCCACCCCGCGAACGTCAGCGCCAACCTGACCATCGCGAACCTGACCAACTCCAACAGCAACAGCACCCAGACGGTCGGCGCCGCCATCTACTCCGGCAAGGAAAACCTCGCAGGCTACGGCAAGCTGTCCTTCACGCTCGAGGCCAACAACAAGGTGATCATGCACGACGCGAAGAGCACGGTCCACGGCACCTACAGCCGCAGCGGCAACCAGGTCACCCTCAACTTCCCGCAGGTCCAGGCCACCTACCACGGCACCATGAACGGCTTCCAAATCTCCGGCTTCGGCAGCGACGCAAAAGGCAATCGCTGGTCCTTCAGCGTCAACCGGACGAATTGAGTGCTGACAGCAAGACGCCAACGAGCCGCG
>DASRSQ010000198.1:0-5369 GCA_035656475.1 Gemmataceae bacterium
CAGCCAGGGACCTCACGGATGGACGATGGGCAGCAACACCGCGAATCTCCAGGGTGGCGTGACTACCGATCGTAGCTTCAATTGCACCACCACGCGCTATGCGATCAACTCTATTGGTTACTCCAATAGCGGCTCCACGGGCACCAATGATAACACCGGCATCAACATTCCCTACAGTTCCAAGCATCCCGGCGGCGCGAACTTCTTGTTTGCCGACGGCACGGTTCGCTTGCTCTCCAATTCGACTACCGTAGGCGCCACGACTTCCGTGCTGAACGCGCTCTCGACGCGCAGCGGCGGCGAGTCGGTGAGTTTCGATCAGTAGCGTTTCATACCCATTCGTGCCGGCTCGGTGATCATCCGAGCCGGCTTTTTTTTCTTGCAGGACTTTTCCTATGCATCGTTGCCTTGGTATCTTCTGTTTCCTCATCGTCAGCGGGCTCATCGCAGGTTGCACCGCGCCGCCGCAAAAAGCCGCGTCCGCAGTGGCGGTCAAGGGTAAGATCACTCTTGACGGCCAACCGATGGCCGCCGGCGAGATCATGTTCAGTACCCCAGGATTCCCGGCCAATATCATGGAAATCAAGGACGGGACGTTTTCCGGAAAGGCCTCGGTTGGCAAAAACCTGGTCGAAGTCGTTCGCATGAAGGAAGAAGGATTCACGACCACCGAGCCCAAAATGCCGATCAAGATCAATACGATCGACGACAAGTTCAATGGGCCGAAGTCCACCCTCAGTGCGGAAGTGACCAAGGATGGCAAGAACGAATTCGATTTCCAGGTAACATCTAAAAAATAGTCTGTCATGCGAAGATGATGTCGCCATGGAGTAATTTTGCCCGCACCCTGCTCGGCGGATTCACGCAGCTGATCTATCCGAACACCTGCTGGATCTGCAGCGAATGGATGCCGCCCGAGCAGGAACATTTCTGCGCCGTCTGCCGGCCTCGCCTCACTGCAGACCCCTTTTCCACCTGTCCACGCTGCTCCAGCACTGTCGGTCCGCATCTCTTGCTCGAGGGGGGCTGTCCGGAATGCCGAGACCAGTCGTTTGCGTTTGACGGCGCCATTCGCATGGGCCCGTACGAAGGTCTGCTGCGCGAGGTGATCCTGCGCATGAAGTACGCCACGGGGGAGGACCTGGCCGAGGTGATCGCGAGGCTCTGGGCGCGCGCGATGAGCGAGCGCGTGCGTTCGATTGGCGCCGATTGCGTGATTCCAGTTCCCTTGCACTGGACGCGCCGCTGGCAGCGCGGCTTCAATCCGTCGGAGTGTCTGGCCCTCGCCCTTGCCGGCACGCTGGCGATCCCATGCTGGCCGAACGCCCTGCGCCGCCTGCGTGCCACGCCACATCAAACATTGCAGTCAGGCGGCGCCGCACGGCGTGACAATGTGAAGCATGCCTTCCAACTCCGCGCCGGCTTCGCGCTGGCAGGGAGGACCGTGCTCCTTGTCGACGACGTGCTAACCACGGGCGCGACCGCAAGCGAAGCTGCCCGCGCGCTGAGGTCGCAAAAGCCAAAATCCATTCACGTCGCCGTCATGGCGCACGGCCGCTAGACCCTGGCGGCTAAAAAATGAATTAATGAGTCATTTTATCATTGACTTTTCGTTAGATACTTCTCACAATTCACTCATACCTTAACGCCTCTTTCATTTTTCGGGGGGGGTCACATGTCCCGTGCCAACCGGCTCGCGTTCACGTTGATTGAATTGCTCGTCGTCATTGCGATCATTGCCATTCTGATCGCGCTCCTTGTCCCGGCGGTCCAGAAAGTCCGCGAAGCAGCGGCAAGAACGCAGTGCGTCAACAACCTCAAGCAAATTGGCCTGGCCCTCCACAGTTTCCACGATGCCAACAAGCGGCTTCCTCCAGGGGCGGCCAACGACACGGCCCCGTTTGGAACGGCAACCAGCGGCGGCCAATGGGGCTCCTCCTGGATGGTTTACATCCTGCCCTACATTGACCAGGCTCCACTCTACACCAGGTGGCAGTTCACCGGAAGCAGCGGCTATACCAATGCCAACAACCGGGCCCTGGCACATAACTTGTTTCTCGCCGTCTACCGCTGTCCATCATCGCCCGTACCACAATGGGCCAACACCTGGAACGGGTCAACGAAGATGCTCGTCAGTTACACCGGTATCGCCGGCTCGGCCGTCAATCCTGGCAGCAGCGGCACCTACCAGGATAGCTGCTGCAATGGGTCCGGCGCATGGTCCAGCGACAATGGCATCCTCTCTGCCAATAGCAGGATTTCCATGGTCGGCATCTCCGATGGCACCAGCAATACCTGGATCGTCGGTGAGCAATCCAATCACCTGCTGAATGCCAATCGGCAGCCGGTCACCAATTACAACTCCGGCGTCGGCAACAGTAGCGGCATCTACGGCTGGACGATGGGAGCAGGGGTCAATCCCATCAATGGCACCTTGGCCAACTGGAGCGATCGCCGTCATTTCAATTGCACCGCGGTTCGTTGGCAGATCAACCAGATCGGCTTCAGCAACTCGCCGAGCACGGGCACCAACAACGACGTTGGACCGAATTTCCCGCTGAGCTCTGCCCATACCGGCGGCGTGAACATGCTCTTCGCCGACGGCACAGTCCATTTTGCGTCGAACTCCGTTCCCCTGGCCGTCATCCACGCCCTCGCCACGCGTTCGGGCAACGAGAGCGTGAGCTTCGATCAATAGAAATCACCGAGATTGCGCAGCCCAGCATTGTTGCCGGGCTGCGCCTCAAACCTGAACGTAATCGAATCCTTGGTCACAGCTGACGAGATCCCCTCCATGCGCAGACTTGTTTGTATCGCATCCATGACGGTTCTATTTGCCTGCACGTTCGCGTGCACGCCGAACAACAGCCCGCCGCCGAACACGGCCAAGATCACGGGCAAGGTCGCGCTGGACGGAGCGCCGATGCCTGAAGGGGAAGCGCGATTTGCGATCCCGGGCCAGCCGCCGAGGGTCTTGCCGATCAAGAATGGAGCGTTTGAAGGAGAAGCATTCATCGGCAAGAACCGGGTGGATATCGTTCTTGAAAAGGATGGCCCACCCAGCTCGACCGACTCCAAGGCGCCAACCAAGGTGAATACGGTGGCCCCGAAGGACCTGCATGCAGAGGTGAGCAAGGACGGTGTGAATTCATTTACTTTTGAAGTGAATTCCGCTCATTAATTTTCCAAAAAGCGAGCAGTCAAATGTGATCGACTTCGTAGACTCGAAACGGACACTGCCTTGTTTCAGAAATTGCCCGAAGTCGATTGCATTTCGGTATTTCCAAGAATTGGCCCAATTGGACTCGCTTATTTGAAGATTAGCAAGTGTACCCCTCCAGTCGCAGCTCTGCCGGAGGGGCTAGGCAAATATTTTCATTTTTTTCATGAGTTTCCCTTCTTTTTGTCTTGCTTTTTCGCCACATCTCATTCATTATTAATCCCATTAGGTATTTCACATCTCTTAATATCTTGGAGGATTTCATGGCTCAGGTCTTGAGAAGGAACCGTCCTGGCTTCACGCTGATCGAGCTGCTCGTTGTGATCGCAATCATCGCTATCTTGATCGCTTTGCTCGTTCCGGCGGTTCAGAAGGTGCGCGAAGCTGCGGCTCGCACGCAATGCATCAACAACCTCAAGCAGATCGGTCTCGCGCTTCACGGCTACCACGATGCCAACAAGAAGCTGCCTCCGGGTGCTGCAACGGATTCTCCGCCGTTCGGCGTGAGTGGCGGCGGCTGGGGTTCGTCCTGGAAGGTTTACATCTTGCCTTATCTTGACCAGGGCCCGATCTTCACCAGGTGGACCTTCAATGGCAGCAGCGGCTACACCAACGGCAACAATATGCCGCTGGTGAATAACTTGACGCTTGCTGTTTACCGGTGTCCTTCAAGCTCGCTGCCAAACTTCTATCCCTCTTCCAACAATGGCGGCGCTATCGAAATGTTTTCGACCTACACCGGAGTCATGGGTAGCGTGACCGGCACCGGCGTCATTACGGTGAGTGCGTGTTGCGATTCCGGCGGGTCTGGCATCGCGAGCACCAACGGTATCTTGTATGCCGGGAGTGCTGTCACCATGGTTAGCATCACGGATGGCACCAGCAACACCTGGATTGTCGGCGAGCAGTCCGACCATGTTCGAGACGCGAATGGCCAAATCATCACGGGATCCTATGGCGCCCTTACCAGCCAGGGACCGCATGGCTGGACCATGGGATGCAGCAACAACAACGGCGCCAGCAATACCGAGCGCGTCTTCAACTGCACGGCTGTCCGTTACCAGATCAATCAGCGCGGCATCGTCAGCAATGCCACGACGGGGTCGACCGGCGTCAATCAGAATGCCGGCGCGAATATCCCGTTCAGTTCCAGTCACACGGGCGGGGCAAATATGCTCTTCGCCGACGGGACCGTGCACTTTGCCTCGAATTCGACGGCTCTTGCAGTGATGCAAGCTCTCGCCACCCGCGCGGGAGGTGAATCGGTAACCTTCGACCAGTAAGCGGACAGTCCCTCGCAATGGCCGCTGGACGTTTGCCATCGTCCAGCGGTATGTTTTTCCCACCCATTCTCGCGAATACCTCAAGGATCCCCATGCATCGATTCCTATTTGTGTCGCTCGGTGTTCTGACTCTCCTGTTCCTGGCCTCCTGCAGCGTGCCCCAAAACGCCGCCGCTCCTCCCACCGCAAAAGTTGCCGGCAAGGTGATGCTGGACGGCAAACCCATGGCGAGCGGAGAGATTCAATTCGTCATCCCAGGCCAACCGCCCAAAACGTGCAGTATCAAGGATGGTGCGTTTTCTGGCGACGCCTTCACGGGCCGTAACAAGGTCGAAGTCGTGCACTTCATTGACGGGCCTCCGAGCACCACCGACCCCAATGTCAAAACCACGATCAACACGGTCGCTCCGCAGTTCAGTGGCCCGGATACGAAACTTGCCGCGGAGGTGCCCCCCACCGGCGTTTCTAGCCTGGAGTTTGCGGTGACGAGCAAATGATGCCAACATGGGTGCGCGACGCGCATATAATGTGAGTGCCAACCATCGCTCGCAGCTGAGAAAGGCACACCCATGGCGGCTGATCAGGAAGACGAAATTGTCCGGATTGCCACCGCGCTCAATCCCGAGCAAGCCTACATCTGGCGCGATGCTCTCGAAGCCGAGGGAATCAAGTGCCGGGTCGTCGGGGATTATCTCGACGCGGGCATCGGTGATATCTCGGGGCTCAGTCCCGAGATCTGGGTGCATCGCGCCGATGTCGAGCGTGCCACCCGCGTCCTCAATGACGACGCCGGGTGAACGGCGCTATTCGACGATCCAGATCGCCACGTGATCGCCGGCCTTCACGAGTTCGTCGCTGAGGTGGTG
>DASRSQ010000199.1:0-2528 GCA_035656475.1 Gemmataceae bacterium
CAAGGTGAGCATGAGCGAGCCGCCGCGAACGTCGGAGATGTAGCCAACACAGACGGTATTGCCCAAAGCATCTTGCACGACCCGCGAGGGCTAACGCCGGTCCTCTATGGCCTAGATCGAATCGACAAACTCTTTACGGACCGACAAATCGCAGTCCTATCCACGCTGTCGGACTTGATAGTCGAAGCGCACGCGACGATTTTGGATCATTCCGGGAAGGTACAAGATCGCGATGGTGCGGAATACGCCGAAAGTGTGGCGACCTACCTTTCACTAGCGCTCGGAAGAACTGCTGACCTGTCCAGCAACCTCACGACATGGATCGCCGATCTCACCGCCGTAAGAAACACGTTTTCGCGCAACGCATTGCCAATGACGTGGGATTTTGTCGAGACCAACGTCATCGCCGACAAGTGGAATGGAGCGGTGGAATGGGTTTGCAAGTGCCTTGAGGCATTGCCGCCGTTGCGACTGGGCCAAATTCGTCAGGCCGAAGCTCAGCAGAATAATTTTCCACCGAATGTCGTATTCTCGAGCGATCCTCCCTACTACGACAACATTGGCTATGCCGATATGTCGGACTTTTTCTATGTCTGGCATCGGCGCTCATTACGACAAGTCCTTCCTGCGCTATTCCGACGGCTGTCTACTCCAAAGGACGCTGAGCTTGTCGCAAGCCCCTATCGACACGGAGGGCGTGCTAATGCGGAGCGCTTCTTCATGAATGGCATGAAGGACGCACTTCTGGGACTAAGTAAGGCTTCGCCAGAGGGGAATCCGCTTTCGATTTATTATGCCTTCAAACAGTCGGAAATGTCGGACGATGGCGTAACGTCTGCCGGTTGGGCGAGCTTTCTTCAGGCGATTCACGATGCTGGCCTGCTTGTCGACGGGACATGGCCGATAAGAACTGAGCGGTCGGTTCGCACACGAGGAATTGGGTCCAACGCGCTTGCGTCTTCAATTGTGCTGGTGTGCCGCACGCGCCCTACAACTGCATCGGTAGCTACACGAGCCGAATTCATAAGATCGCTAAAGCGCGAAATGCCGGAAGCAATTAACGCCATTCGCAAAGCCGGTGTTGGCCCCGTGGATATGCAGCAGTCAGTGATCGGCCCAGGCATGGGCATTTTTTCGCGCTATTCCAAAGTTCTCGAAGACGATGACCGCGCCATGACGGTGAGGACTGCGCTGTCGCTCATCAACCGTGTCTGGGAAGAGATCGAAAACGAATTGGACACTGCTTTCGATTCTGAAACGCAAGTCGCACTCGCGTGGTATGCGACATACGGCTTCGATGCGCGCACATCCGGAGAACTGATCACCCTCGCCAACGCCAAAAACATTCCTTCCAACGTGCTGTTCTCGTCCGGCGTTTTCAAAGACATGAAAGGCAAAGCGGGACTTATTCCGCGCGAGGAACTCCCAGCGCATTGGCAGCCCAGCACCGATAAGTCCCTGACGGTCTGGGAGTGCGTCCAACACACCGCTCGCACGCTGCGCGCAGACGACGGCGGCGGCGAGGCAGCGGCGCGCCTGGTAGCTCAGATGGGACCAAAAGGGGCAGACGCTCGCGCGCTGGCTTATCGTCTGTTCGAGATAGCGACCAAGAAGGGCTGGTCGAATGAGGCGCTTGTCTACAACGAACTGGCGCAGGAATGGCCGAAGTTGGAGGACCTGGCACCTTCGACTTCCATCAAACCATCCGATGCGCAGGGCAGCTTGCTTTAAGCTGACGAGGAGGGCAGTCGATGTCAGCAGAGAAAGAAACGCTTCGGAGGGTTCAGGACGGGCTCTTCCACCTCCAGAAGGGACTTGCGCCTTTCGTCGAAGCGCGGATGAAGGCTGTTCACGGTGCGAATTGGCTCCAGTACGCCAGCCGCGCATCAGGAGGCGCACCGAACGCGCCTCTCGATGCCTATGGTTTGGTCAAAACAATGATCGATCGCTGGCGTGATGTGTTTGACGACGCCTTTGGTCGCAGCGACAAGCACAAGACCCGCAATTTCACCTCCATGGCGCTTGAGGCGCGGAACGCAACCTCGCATCTTGGTCTTCCTCTGCAAGACGACGAGGCGCTTCGTTACCTCGATGCGATGCATCAGCTTCTCAAATTGGTGAAGGCGCCGCCGGCCGAAGTCGCGGAATTGAAGAAGCTCTACGATACGCAGCGCCAATCCGGCTCCGCGCCGGCCGTTCAGCCGACACAACCTGCCGCACCGAAGCTCGAACTTCAGACCGAGACGGCTGCAAAGCAGTTGAAGCCATGGATCGAAGTGGCGCTGCCGCACCCGGACGTGATCGCCAACCGCTTCCAGCAGGCGGAGTTCGCTGCCGATCTCTTCGCCGTTGATGCCGGGCATGCGAGCGAAGGCTATGCTACGCCGCTCAACTTCTACGGCATCACCTTTCTCACCGAAGGTTTGAAGCGCGTTCTCACCTCCGCCATCCAGCGGCTCGCCGACAGCGGCGGCGATCCCGTCATCGGCCTGCAAACCTCCTTCGGCGGCGGCAAGACGCACACCATG
>DASRSQ010000200.1:0-10727 GCA_035656475.1 Gemmataceae bacterium
CCCATCGTGGCCGTGACGTCATGAAATGATCTGCCGCGCGGCATGTGCTTCTCCTTTAAGTGCGTGGTACAGCCAATCAAATTCCGTCTCCCGCGACGAGCTCCAGGGCGAAGACTTCACGTTCGTCGACGGGCTCCATGCCCGCAACACTGGCGAGCGTCAGGTTGTCGAGGTAGCGTGCCGTCAAGTTGCGGACGTCAAGGAACACTCGCCGAAATCGGCAACGATGAGACTGAGTGCAGACGAGATTTTGCGTTACCGACACGCATCCGATCGGCGCTATCAGACCTCCGAATCGGCGAATAACTTGGCCCATGGTAATTCGTTCGGGGGAAACCGTCAGCGCATATCCGCCGAACCTGCCAGGCGAGCTTTCGACCCAGCCCTGCTCCTTGAGGCCGAGCATGATGTGTTCCAGGAATTTCTTGGGAACGTCATTCTGTTGGGCAAGCTGCGTCATCGAAAGGGGCCCCGCGCCGCGCTGATCGATCAGCGTGAAGAGAACACGCAATGCGTAGTCCGCTTTTCGAGATATTTTCATTGGCCGATCTCCCGCCGAGTCGCTTGCTTCTGAATATCGACTAAGTTGATAGATATTGTGATGATAAATTTCGATATTGTCAACACAAAAGTTGAATACATAGATGTAACATTCAAAAGTAAAACAGCTTGCGAATATACTACTAATCCGATTAAATTACTGATAATACCCTGTACTTTCGCTGGATTTGCGGCTATAATTTGGACGAAGAGAATTGCATTAGCTCATTCACCACGAAGTCAACACGGGGCTCCCATGAACGAAGATCGCTTTTCAGGATGGCTCGAAAATCGCCGGGCACCGCAGACGCAGTCGGTCTATCGCGGATTTGCCACGAATCCGCTGGCGGGGTCGATGTCCGAGGCGCAGGCCAGGATGTATCAGGAGGCCTTCGAGCGGGCACAACGTGAGGCGCAGAGGTCGAGGTGGCGTGTGGTGGAATGCATGAATTGAAAACAAAATGCCCGCTGGAAGGCCAGCGGGCATGGAAGGCGGACGAAGCGAATTAGCAGCAGCAGACCGGCATATCGTTCATCATCACGCAGCAAGTGCAGCCGGCGTTCATCATCGTGCACATGCAATCGCAGCACGCCTGCAGCATATCGCAGCAAGCCTTGTCGCCGCTCATGCAGGTGATGCACACCCCGTTGCTGGTCATTTCGCACATGCACATGCCCATGGTCAGGTTGCACATGCAGACGACGGCGCCATTCATCATGCAGCACAAGCTGCACTTGGAGTTGGCCATCATCGAGCACAGATTCTGAAGCATCCCGCACGCCATCTTGTCGTCGCAGGTGCAGGTGAGCTTGACGCCGCCGTTGCACTTTTCCATTTTCATGGTGCAGCGCGGAATCATCATGCCGGCCATGGCTGGGTTCATCGTCGGCATGGCCGTGTTCATGCCAGGCATCATTCCGGTCATTCCCGCCATCGGCTTCATCATTGCGCTCGTCATGTCATACTCCTTTTTGATCTCCGTCGCCTGAGGCCGCTCGGCAGCAGGACCGATGAGGAGATGCGATTTCGTTTTGGGCAGTGTACCCGGCCAAAAGATCCTGGCAATTTCGACCTGTGCCGTGGAGATTGACCCGCAATGGCTTCTAAAGGTCATTGCAATAACGACCAAATTGATAGGCATTGACGCAACCTCCGATGCTGCTGCCGGTTGTTTGTCATTTGGCGTTTCTGCCAAAAAATCGAGACTACAAAAGGTCAGCCGAATTTTTTTTTTCCGAGATGCTGGAAGCTGGGCATGAAAGTCGCCTGATCAACCAAAATCGCACGCACCCGACAGCATCAGCTGCTTGACCTGCTGCGGTGGAATGCTGACAATAATAGAACCCGCCTGCGAAACCGTTTCTCCCGTTTGGCGAAAAGTTGAGCAGACCTGTTGAAAGAATCCTCAGATGAGTCAACGTCGTGTAGGTCTTTGGCTAATCGGTGCCCTCGGCGGCGTCAGTTCCACCGCGGCGATCGGCATCTCCGCCTTGAGTCGCAAACTCACGGATAGCACCAGCCTCGTCACCGCGACGCCGATGTTCGACGGCGTCGATCTCGATGGCTTCGACCAGTTCGTCGTTGGCGGCCATGACATTCGTCGCAGCAGCCTTATCGATGCGGTGCGCGATCTCCATCAGCGCTCGAACGTCTTCAGCGAAGCGCTGATCCAGGGCTGCAAGCCGGACCTCGAGGCCTGGTCCGCCAACGTGCGGCCCGGCACTGTCCTCGGTGCCGGCCCGACGATCAGCCGGCTCGCCGACATGCCCGAGGTGCAGCGCGTCCGCACGCCGCGCGAGGCGGTCGAACGCGTGCAGGCCGACTTGAAGGAGTTCCGCGAACGCAACAAGCTCGACCAGCTCGTCGTTGCCAACGTCTCCTCGACCGAGCCGCCGTGCGATCTCGATGAGCGGTTCGACACGATCCCGCGTTTCCGTGCCGCACTCGAGGCGAAGGACGCGAACATTCCTGCCAGCGCTCTTTATGGCTGGGCCGCCCTGGACATGGGCGTGCCGTACGTCAACTTCACGCCATCGCTCGGCGCATCGTTTCCCGCAGCGCTCGAACTCGCCAAGGAGAAGAAGGCGAGCGTCTCGGGCAAAGACGGCAAGACCGGCGAGACGCTGATGAAGACGGTCCTCGCCCCCATGTTCGCCTATCGCAACTTCAGGGTCCTGAGCTGGGTCGGCCACAACATCTTCGGCAATCGCGACGGCGTCGTCCTCGACGATCCCGCCAACAAGGCGTCCAAGGTCCAGACCAAGGACCAGGTCGTCAGCTCCATCGTCGGTTACAAGCCGCAGACGCACGTGTCGATCGAATACATCCAGTCGCTCGACGACTGGAAAACTGCCTGGGACCACATCCACTTCCAGGGCTTCCTCGGCACCAAGATGATCCTGCAATTCCTCTGGCAAGGCTGCGACTCGCTGCTGGCCGCGCCGCTGTTGCTCGACATCGTCCGCCTGACGTTGCTCGCGCAGCGCCGCGGCGAATCAGGCGTGTTGTCGCATCTGGCGTGCTTCTTCAAGAGCCCGATGGGTTGCAACGAGCACGACTTCTTCAAACAGATGGAGATGCTGGTGGAGTACGTCGGCAAAACCCGGTGATCAGATCCAAGGCTGGTCGAGAATTGCGTCAGGAATTCGCGTCAGGAGGCTCGCGCTCCCACGCAGCGCGGTCGCGACCGACGTCCAGACGCCACGCATGGAAATCGCCCCACATCTTCCACATACCGACGCCGATGGCAACGAGGCTGCCCACCGCAATTGCCGCATAGATGGCGTAGCGTGTCTGATTCGACATTTGTCTGCGAGCAACTGCTCGCGGCGGGGTGCCGCATGCCCCGCCTCCGCCAGGCGGTCAGGCGGCGGGCGCGGGATTGGGTGTGAAAGCGCAGATTGCCAGAGCCAATAACGCGGTGTGAAGCAAGCGATTCATGATCGGTTCCTCGCCATTGAGGGTCCAAAGGCAAAGATAGATCACGTTCGGCTTCGCCACAAAAAAAAACGCTCACTAACCTGCTTTTTTGAACAGGTCCAGGAAACGATCCTCGTATTCCTTGAACAGGCCGAGTCGATCAAGCTCCTGCTTCAGCTCGAATGCCTTGGAGCGATCCTTCTTGGCAGTCTGGAACAGGGCGTCAATGCGCTGCTGGTCTGCGGGACTCAGCACCTTTTCCTCTTCCTCGGCGGGCTCGGCGCGATATCCCCCGCCGCCCCCCTCCTCTTCTTCTTCGTTGCCGGGATACTGCTGGCCATACTGTTTTTCGACCTGGGCGAGCAACTCGCTGAGCTGTTCGTTGGTGGCGTTGACCTGCTCCTGCAGTTCCTTGAAATCAATGTCGATTCCGGTGATCGTGGTGAAGACCTCGAGGATGGCAAGGGACGCCTTCGGATACGGCAGCTGCGTGAAGATGTGCGGCATTTCCCCCAACAGGCACGCGCCATGCATGCCCGCCTGGGCGGCGGCGGCGAGCAGCACGCCGTTGAGGCCGCCGATGTTGCCGTCCTGCAGCAGCTCCAACTCCAGGCGTTTGAGTTCCTCGAGGAGTTGCTGATCGGTGGCGGCCCCGAACACGCGCGAGTGGTTGTTCGGATGCATTTGCGTGGCCATGGCGGCAAAAGTGTAGACCCGCTCAACGCCGAGCTCGCGGGCAAATTCGATAAGTCGCTGGCAGAACGCGAACTTGCCGATGGGCGGTTGCGCTTCGCCGAGGAAGACGACGATATCGCGCTTTTGATTCGGATCGGTCCACAGAAAAAACCGATGCCTTGGCATACCGGCGGGCTGAATCATGCCCCGGCTTACCTCGACATGGTCGATATCGAATAGATTGGCCGCCTCGAACTCCGCGAAGACATGCATATCGAGCTTCGCGAGCAGGTAATAACCCGCATTGAGGGCGACATGCCCCATTCCCGGCCAAACGGCGATCAACCAGGGATTGTTCAGTTTCGGTTTTTCGGCCATAGCGATGCTCTCTTTCTGGTCAGCGGACCGACCCATTCGTCGCAAACAGCCAGATGTAGTGGACTCCCGCGATCGCGTTGAGAATTGCGGTCACGATCAACGCATCCTCCTTGTACTCGGGCGTCGCGAGAAGCACAAGAAAGAAACCAAACTGCGCGGCGGTGGCGATTTTGCCAGGCCAGCTTGGCGCCATGCGCTCGAAGGTTGGCCAGGCACGAAGGGCCAGTCCGACCAGTGTGCCGGCGATGACGACGATATCGCGCACGCCAACCAAGGCGAGTTCGCCAATGCCGACCGTTCCCTCCCAGAGCAGCGTGCCGAGTACGCCCGCGAGGAAAATCTTGTCCGCGATGGGATCGAGCACCCGCCCGAGTTGGCTGCAGATGCCGAAGCGCCGTCCTGCCGCTCCATCAAGCATGTCGGTCACGATTGCCATGGCGACCACCGGCAGCCGCCATGCAGGAGGGAACAGCGGAAAACACAAGCCGAGGGCCAGCCGCGAGACCGTCAGCGCGTTGGGGATTGTGCAAGTGTCTCGCCAGCTTGTTGCGCCGGTCTGCGAAGCCAGCGTTGCGTTCATTGGGCGGCCTCATCTTTTTGCAACTGTCGCGCCCACAGCGTCAGCCAGAGGACAACCAGGGCTGCCAGCCACAAGCACACTTTGAATATACCAACAAGCCAGAGTGCGACGACATCAATGTAGGACCAGGTCAAGCCGGGGCCGTACAGGTAAAGCAACCAACTCGGCTGGATCAGGTTTACACAAACAAAGGCGAACCACGTGATGCTGAGAAAAATCACGCCGACGAGCAGCGTCTTCCAGCCGGCCATGGCCGCGCCATGAACGCGTTTTCCGAAGGATTGATTCATATCACACGCCCCTTTCGAGACGACATGATGCAATTGCCATGCCTGCGGAAATCTGTTTCGGCTTCGCTCAAAAAATACGGTTGTCGCTGTGCGGAAATGGCGGATGCAGCACGCGTGCATGCCGATTTGGCACACTTTCGCCTCGTCATCCGTCGTTTTCGATCGGCACGTGGTTTGCACTCGCGATAAACGGGGGTGCCGGCCGGCATGACCCCTGACTCGAAAGAAAGGTGTCCCATGACAAACAGTGCAACCCACCTGGAGATGCATCGCGAGCATGAGAACTGGCTAATCGACGATTCGATGTGGCGCGATGATATCCAACTGTGGCGCGAGGAAGGCGTGCAGGCGCTCGAACAAGTTGGTGAGATTCAAGCGGCCCTGCGTCGTCTCATGGCATCCATCGAGAGCCATCAGGAAACCCTCGATCGGCACGTCGCGCGCATCCGCGGGCACGAACACTCGCTCAGCGCATTCGAAGCGAGCGGGCATGGCGACTCGATCGACATGCTCAGCATGGCGAAAGCGCATCGCGAAACGGCCGCCGAGCACGAAAGCGAGCAGCGGGCGCACGAACAGATCAAACATGAGCTACATTCCGTGATGGCCCGCTGGAGCACGTTGCTGCGTACCTTCACTGCGTCGCCCCGGAATTGATCTAACCCGGCCCAACGGGTCTTCGTCCGTCATTGGCATTCTGGCGTCATGGCGGACAGCGAAGTTGGCGCCGGGTCCTTTTTTCTTCACTTCGCCTGACTACGTTCATACGCCCACCGGATGGTTTCCTCCTGCCGCGCGTGCTTCGTGCACAGGTAGCGTGGTTCGGGACGGATCCACACCCGCCCGAGGTCGAGGCGGTCGGCGTCCCAGCACGTGATCACGGTGACATCGCCGCGCGTGTAGCCGAGCTCGTGGTCGCGGATGGCGATGAAAAGCGTGTCGAAGTCGGCGTCATCGAGATGCAGCGCGTCGCCGCGCAAGGACTGTGCAAACTCCGCCGCGCGCTTGCCGTGTCCTGGGTCTGCGCCATCGTCCTCGCGACAACAATCGTGGAGGAACGCGAACAGCTCGACAAGCCGCGGGTCAGCGCCGGTGTGCTTCGCGATGCGCAACCCATTCTCGCGCACGCGCTGCCAGTGCGCTACGCCGTGGATGCCGTGCACGTCGAGGATGAAGCGATCCTTGGCGACGCGGATGACTTCGCGGATTTCGATTATCTTTTTTCTTGAGACGGGCATAGCAGCCTCCGAATAATTGTGTCAGATGGGATGTGGACACATTATTCGGTCGCGAGGATCGGTGTGAGCTGCGCCGTCACGGCGCAGCTCGGAAGAAACGATACCTTAGCCCTTTGCCTTGGAGACGCGTTCCGGCCGCAGCGAGCGCACGACCTTGCCGGCTTCCCACATTTCACTCTTCGCGACTTCCTGCAATTCCTTCTCGAGCTGCGCTCGATAATCGGGTCGGCTATTCGCCTCCAGCGTTCGCCTGGTTTCTTCGCCGCTGGCGACGCTCTGGTAGAGCTTCTCGAACGTCGGCTTGGTGGCGTCGCGGAAGGCCTTGAACCAGTCGAGGGCGCCACGCTGGGCCGTCGTCGAGCAGTTGGCGTACATCCAGTCCATGCCGTTTTCCGCGATCAGCGGATAGAGCGATTGCGTCGCTTCCTCGACCGTCTCGTTGAACGCCTCGGACGGCGAATGGCCGTGCTCGCGCAGGACTTCGTACTGGGCGAGCCAGAGGCCGTAGATGGCGCCCATGAGGACGCCGCGTTCGCCGGTGAGATCGGAGAAGACTTCCTTCTGGAACGTGGTCTCGAACATGTAGCCCGAGCCGATGGCGATGCCGGTCGCCAGGCAGCGATCGAGGGCCTTGCCGGTCGCATCCTGATGGATGGCGTAGCTGGCGTTGATGCCTTTGCCTTCGAGGAACAGTCGGCGAACCGTGGTGCCGGAGCCCTTCGGCGCGACGAGGATGACGTCGATGTCCGGGGGCGGGATGACGCCGGTCTGGTCCTTGTAGACGATGCTGAAGCCGTGCGAGAAGTAGAGGGCCTTGCCCTTGGTGAGGAGCGGCTTCAGCTTGGGCCACTGGTCCTTCTGACCCGCGTCGGAGAGCAGGTACTGGATGATGGTCCCCTTGGTGGTCGCTTCTTCGAGGGAGAGGAGCGTCTTGCCGGGGACCCAGCCGTCCTGGACTGCGAGGTCCCAGCTCTTGCCGCCTTTTTCGCGCAAGCCGATGACGACGTTAACGCCGTTGTCTTTCATGTTGAGCGACTGGCCGCGGCCCTGGACGCCGTAGCCGAGGACGGCGACGATTTCGTTGCCGAGGATGGATTTGATGCGTTCGGGCGGGAAGTCGGCACGTTCAACGACGTTCTCGGCACAATTGCCGATCTGAATCTTGCGCATGATGGTTCCTTGTCAGGGGTCCGGAAGTTATTGAGAAATTGTAGGGATAGACGTGGTGATACCAAGGCGCTCCCTATAATTGAACCTGGATTACCGCTTGCGTCATTGCGCTCACCGAATCGATCCAGCGAACGCGAAACCGCAAGCGGCGAAAACGCACTTCAGCAAGGGGGCAGATCATGAAATCACACAAGATCGCGCTGGCGCTATTGGCGCTGGCGGCGGTGACGGGGATCGCCTATGTCGCCCAGCAAGCCGGCAGCGGCGCCAACATGGTGTCAGCCGCCGAGGGCTTTGTCAGCAAGCTGACCGCCGATCAGAAGAAGCAAGCGGTCTACGACTTCGACAGCGACGAACGGTTCCGCTGGGAGTTCATTCCGCTGCAGGATTCCAAGACGCGCAAATACACCCGCAAGGGGTTGCCGCTCGAGGAAATGACCGCCGAGCAGAAGAAGGCGGCGCTCGATCTCGTCAAGGCCGCCACCAGCGATAGCGGCTACACGGCAGCCACCACGATCATGAGCCTGGAGGGGATCCTGCTCGCGCAGGAAGGCAAGAAAGGCGCGATGGTCCGCAATCCCGGCTGGTACTTCTTCACCATCTTCGGCACCCCGTCCAAGACCGGCAAATGGGGCTGGCGCGTCGAGGGACATCACCTGTCGATCAACTTCACCATGGAAGGCACCCAGGTCGTCGCGTCCACCCCGTGCTTCTTCGGCGCCAATCCCGCCGAGGTGAAATCAGGACCGGACAAGGGCAAACGCATTCTGCCGCAATCGGAAGACTATGCCCGCGATCTGTTCAAATCACTTGACGAGGAGCAGAAGAAAGTCGCCTTCAGCAAGACGCCGTTCGACGAGCCGGGCGAGAATCCGAAGGGGACGAAGGGATACAAGCCGCGCACGAAGACGCCGGCGACGCGCGAGCCGTATGGCCTGGCCGCGGCGAAGATGACCAAGGAGCAGAAGGCGACACTGCTCAAGCTCGTGAAGAGCTACACCGAACGCTTGCAGCCCGATGTGGCCACCCTCGAATGGAAGGCAGTCCAGGACGGTGGCTTCGACAAGATCCACTTCGGCTTCAGCGGCTCCGCCGAGGGCGCCGGCAAAGCCTTCACCTATCGCGTCCAGGGCCCGACGTTCGTCATTGAGTTCCTGAACGTCCAGGCCGACTCGGGCGGCAATCCCGCCAACCACATCCATAGCTGCTGGCGCCGCATCAAGGGCGACTTCGGCGTTGGCGGCTGATTGAGAGTAGAAATGGTAGACGCGAGGGCCGAGGGATTTTGGATACCCTCGGCCCTCGCTTTTTTGCAAACATGTTAGCGCGGATGTCGATGAATCAAAGAACTTTGGAGCACGCCACCCGGCGACGCCAGCCGTAAACCAGTCCGCCGACGGCCATCGCACCGAAGAGGGCAATGCTGGCGGGTTCGGGCACGGGGGTGGTCGTGAGACCGTCCCAGTTGATGTTGTAGCTGTTGCCCGAGTTGTAGCCCTGAAGAATTACGCTGCCAATACTTTGGGTGGTAGTATCGGCCTCAAAACCGACGGGGCTTCCGTTGACCAGATACGTCACCCCCGTCGGGCCGTAGCTGAAACCGATCTGATACCATTGATTGTAACCCGTGAAGCCGCCCACATTGATCCAGACGCCGTTGACGTCATCCCAGATTCGGAACCCGCCTGAAGCGTTGTTGAATTCGATGATCGGATAAGCAGAAATCGCGTTTGTGCTGTCGTAACCCACTCCCCAAAAGCTGGCGAGACGGCCACCGGTTTGCGCGAGGCTACTCCAGGAAGAAGGCACGTAGAGGTCGATGAAGGCGCTCTTGGTGCCCGCGGGCAAGTCGTAGCCACGACCTTGCGTGTTGTAGAACGAACCGGCGCCCTGAAAATCGGAGCCGCTGATGCTTTCGAGCAGCGTTCCCGTGCCGCCGTCGGGGGCGGTTTGGGGGGAGCTGAATCCCGCTGGTGCGAAGCGGTCCACGTGCCATTCCCCAGGGCCATTCCCGAGCACTACCGGCGTGTCGAAGCTTTGAAGCACGCCGGCGAACAAGGGCGAGCCGTGAGCGAGGACTAAAATCGCAACCGTCGCAAGAATGGAATTCCGACACCAGGAGACTACATGATTCATGGGGAGCTCCAAAGACATTCTTAAAACAGGGGATCTTGACACCACGCGAGCGCACCTTCCGCGCACCACGCGCTGAAACTGCGTACGTTTGTTTGGAGAGTAATGGGCGTTAGGCGAAGGGCGTTAGGCGATGGGCGATTTGTAGGTGGGCGTTCTTAGGCGGGGCGGGGCGTTGACCAATATTCCGCGGTTGATCAACGATGAGTTAGACGCACTACTGTCGAACTGGTTCCCTTTTTTTTCGACAATCCTGATTTGGCACTACAGATGTTAGCAAGCCTCTCATCTTCTGCATGAGAGGCTGCCGAACGCGCTGCAAGAGGTCATTTCCACCGCATCACAGCACAGAGGTACTCTTCCTTCTTCTTCAACAGGCCTTCGTACGTCGCGCCGAGTTCTTCCGGCTTGATGCGGTGCGTGATCAGACCATTGAGGCTGATGCGGCCCTTGGCGAGGTTGCCGAGCAGCCAGCGTTGGGCCTTGTCGATGTCCCAGGCGCCGGCGAGACGCGTGTGGGCCGGTTCGAAAAGCTGATTGCCGTGCGCGCCGGTCACCTCGATGTAGCGGCGATGCAGGTCGTCGTAGAAATTGACCTCCTTCGCCTTGCCGCGCGGGCTGCCGACGACGACGACCTGGCCCGCATCGCAGGCCAGCGACATCGCGACCGGAATCGCATCCGGAACGCCAGTAGCGTCGGCGACGATCTCGACCCCCTTCATGCCGAGAAACTCGTTCATCTTCGCTTTCATGTTCGCATCGGTTGGATCGAGCACGAGGTCCGCGCCGGCGGCGAGCGCCGC
>DASRSQ010000201.1:0-3723 GCA_035656475.1 Gemmataceae bacterium
GCGGCGATGCCGATGACCAGAAAGGCAAGCCCAACAGCAAGCCGCAGCCAAGCCAGGTTGTCACGCCGCCACCGACTCGACCGGACACCGTCATCAGTCAGGCGGATTTGAATGCAGTGTTCGCGGATGCGGACAGCCCAGAGATGAAGGTGACCGTCGATGCCTCCGGAATGATCGAACTCAACGGCATGGCATTCAAGGGGGGAAAGGATCGTCGCCTCCTCCTCGAGGGGGCACAGGACGCGGAATCGAACGTCCTGCGCTTCGACTACGCCAACAACGCGAGGCTGGTGGGCGTGACCGTGGAGGGGGGCGAGGAGGTCGTCTTCCGCAAGATCAAGTTCCAGCTCGATACGGCCACGCCACTGACGCCGAACCAGGCCGTGGCCCCGGTCGCCGTGCGCGGCGCCAAGCGCGTCCGCTTCGAGCAGTGCATTTTCCTGCAGAACAAGGTTCAAAAGATCTCGACCCCGCCGGCGTCCGATGCCAAACGGGTGCCGCTCGCGTCTCTGCTGATCGATGTCGGCGACAAGCCCGCCTACCCGCAAACGATCGTTGATATCGACGAATGCTACTTCGACAGCAATCGCGAGAACGGCGGCCAGGTCGCCATCGCCATCAATGGCCCGGCCAAGGTGACGGTAACCAACACGGCGTTCCGCCCGCACAGCGCCTTCTTCAGCTTCCGCGACAAGTGCACGCTGGCGAACACCGATCTCCTGATGAAGAACTGCACCTGCTTTGTCGTGGGCGGACCGGCATTCCGCCTCAGCGATCGGGCGTCGGCCCGGGTGCGTGCCCAGAACAGCGTCTTCAGCCGGCCGGGAGGCGAGTCCCTGGCCTTGAGCCGCGTTCCCGGGCTGGCCGAGCCTGGCCTGATTTACCTGTCCGATGCCAAGCAGATTCGTTATTCCGGCGAACAGAATCTTTACCACCTTCTGAACGACCTTGTTGAGCTGAAGAAGGGGGGGTTCAAGGATTCCAAGAAAGATTTCCTCGACTTCCTCGGTCCGACAAGCTCCGATGTGAATTCGACCTACATCAGCGTGGCCGAGTCGGCGAACAATCCGCTGACGTTTGCGAATCCGCTAAAAGAAGACAGCGTGCTGGCGTTCCAGTTGCGTGAGGAGTACGCTCAGCCGAATCTCGGCTTGCAGCGGACCTGGCTCGGTCAGGCGATGCCGAGGGCGATTTCCGCGGCGCCGCCACTGGTCAAGAATCCGGCGCCGAAGAAGAACATTGTCGATCCCGACGACGCGCGCCGCAAGGCGGATGAATTCGCCAACATCGCCGAGGCGCTGAGCCGGGCGAAGTCGGGGGACGTCATCGAGATCAAGCACGTCAAGGACAACCGCGAAGTCGAGATCCCGCCGATCGCCCTCAAGCCTGGCCTGAATGTCACGCTCAAGGCGCACGAAGGTTATCAGCCGGTCCTCGTGCTCGACAAGGCTTACAAGGACAAGGACTCCGCCCTCTTCAAGCTACTCGAGGGCAAGCTGCAATTCGAACAGCTCGGCTTCGTGCTTGATCCGCAGGCCCTCGGCTTCGAATCCCAGTCCGTCGTTCATCTCGGCGAGGCGGCCCACTGTGCCTTCAAGCAATGCGTCGTCACCCTCAAGGCTCAGTCCGATGTCCAGCTCAACGTTGCCACGCTCGTCGATTTGAACCTGATGATGAAGATGGACACCGCGCCTCCTCCGGCGCGCCTGGAGTTCCACGATTGCTTCATCCGCGGCCGCGGCGATCTCGTGTCGCTGCGCGGCTCGCGCGTCCTCAACGTCGAGATGAAGAATTCGCTGGTCGTGCTCGACGGCTCGCTGCTCGACGTGACCGCCAGCGACAAGGCGGCGATGCGGCCGCAAGACGGCGTACGCTGGAAGATGGAACGCACCTCCGCCTTCACCACCGATTCGATCTTCGCGCTCCGCTCACGCACCGCGAACGGCCTGGCCAGGACCGATGCCGACGTCAAGGGCTGCCTGCTCGTATCGCTGCGTCCCGAAAGACCGATCGTCCTGCTCGACATGAAGACCGGCGATCTCGAGCGCTATCTCAAGTGGGAGGGGGACCAGAATTCCTACGCCAACTTCGACAAGGACAACGTGGATGCCTGGAAAAACCTGTTCGGCGGTGCCAATGCCGACTTTGGCAAGATCACGCTCCCCAGACTGACCGAGAAGAACATGCAATCGCTCTGGGACGCCGAGCCCGATTGGCTCCGGCCCACCGACCAGACCGAGCTCGACCGCATCCAGAACGTCGGCATCCCCGCCGACATCGAGATGAAGCTGTTGCAGCCGCTCGATACCGAAGAACCCTGATCGTTTCAGTTCGCGCCCAAGCCCAGGGTGTCAATGCTAACACGTCGGGAGGGCGAGGCTCTCCTGCCGAGAAAGTTCAAGGCTCGGCAGGAGCCTCGCCCTCCCGGCTCCCGACATTTTTGCTGTGAGAGCGCACCAAGGGTTCGGAGTACCTCACCCCCTGGGCTTCCGCGACTATATTTCAGAAATGCAGAATCTTTCTGAGCGCAGAATCTCGCGCAGTCATAAAACGTCTATATTCGGGGAGCCGTTTCGCAATCCAACTCCTTTGAGGATTCGTCATGACCATTCGCAGATTGATGCTGCCGGTGCTGGCTTTCGCCATCGCGTGCCTCTGGACCGGTGCACCCGCCGTCCACGGCGGTGAAAAGAAGAAGAAGGAAGCCGGCAAAGAAGAATCGCTGTTCAAGAAGTTCGACAAGCTGACCGAGGACGACGCCAAAGACACCAAGATGAAGCGGTCCCATGCCAAGACCTTCAAGGTCAAGCTGGCCGAGGGCAAGGCCTACAAGATCGATCTCGTCAGCGATGACTTTGACACGTTCCTGCGCCTGGAGAATTCGGCCGGCAAGGAAGTGGCGTTCAATGACGACATCGATCTGGCCAACAAAGACCTGAACTCGCGCATCATCTACGTCGCCCCCAAGACGGGCGAATACAAGATCATCGTCACCACCTTCGAGGGAAACAAGACCGGCAAGTTCGCCGTCGAGATGACCTACGCCTCCGCCGCGGAAGCCAAGGATGCGGTGTTCCTGGCCCGCGTCGACAACTTCGCCGACAGCACTCCCGCCGAGCAACGCAAGCTCTTCGCCGAGGTGACCAAGAAGCTGGAGGCAAAGGGAGAAAATCTCAACATCAATGACGCCCAGATCGCCGTCAAGCTGTTCATGACCGCGGATGATTCGAACGCCAAGTTCGTCCGCGAAATGGGGAATGGCTTCGTCAAGATTTTCGGCAACGCCTCCGACAAGCAGGTTGCCACGGTGGTCCCCTTCCTCGAACGTTCGATGAAATCGCTCGACAAGATCGGCACCCCCATCGAAGTCACGGGCATGCTGACCTCGGGCAAGGAATTCGACCTCGCCAAGCTCAAGGGCAAGGTCGTCCTCGTCGATTTCTGGGCCACGTGGTGCGGCCCGTGCATCGCGGAGCTGCCGAACGTCGAGGCGGCTTACAAGAAGTATCACAGCAAGGGCTTCGAAGTCATCGGCATCAGCCTGGATCGCGAAGGCCAGGACAAGAAGCTGGAGAACTTCCTCAAGGACCGCAAGACGCCCTGGGGTTGCATCAACATCGAGGACAGCCGCAAGCTGGCGGATCGCTACGAGGTGAACTCGATCCCCTACCCGGTGCTGGTCGGCGCCGACGGCCGCATCGTGTCCCTGCGAGCGCGCGGCCC
>DASRSQ010000202.1:0-5118 GCA_035656475.1 Gemmataceae bacterium
TTCATCAGCGTCGACTTGCCGGCGCCGTTTTCGCCAACGACCGCGAGAACTTCACCCGGGTCGATGTGCAGGTTCACGTTCGAGAGCGCCTGGACGCCGGGAAACGACTTCGAGATGCCGGTGGCGCGAAGGAGAGGTGGCATGAATGGAATGACGTCAATAACCCCCGGCAATCGCCGCGCTCATGCCGGGGCTTCAAGGTTATTTGCCCAGAATCGTCTTCACCTCGGCCTCGAAGGCGTCGAGATTATCCTTGGCGATCACGCGGACGGGGATAAAGATCGAATTATTCTTTTCGATACCGGGCCAGGTCTTGAGCACATCATCCTTGCTGCGCGCGAGTGCAGCGAGGACCTTGATCGATTGATAGCCGAACTCGAACGGGTTTTGCACGATGGTGCCGACGACTTCGCCCGACTTGATGCCGCCAAGCGTCAAGCTGTTCTCGTCGAAGGCGACGATCACCGGCCGCTTGGCGTTCTTCGAATTGCGGATCGCACGCAAGAGGGCAGGCGGATTGTATTCCCACAGGCCAATCAGGCAGTCCACCTCCGGGTGATTGATCAGCAGATCCTCCGCCTTGGCCTGGCAGTTGGTCTCCTTGCTGTCGTCGATCTGCGTGGAGAGAAGCGTGTAGCCGTTGCCCAGGTCGAGATCGGTGGCGGTGAACGGGGTCACTTCGCCGAGGTCCTTGCTGTCCTTGCCGGCGAGAAAATCGAGCAATCCCTGCCGACGTTCGATGGCATTAGTCGCATCGGCCTGGCCGACGAAGACCGCGATCTTGCCTCCCTTGGGCAGCGCCTTCTTTACGAGAGATCCAGCCTCGCGGCCGGCGCGATAGTTGTGCGTGCCGATATAGCATTTGCGGGCGCTGGGATCGGGCAGGTCGTTGTCGGTCATCAGCACATTCATCGACTTGCTGACGGTGTTCTTGTAGAAGCTCACCATGTTCTTGGGATCATTCGGACTGACGGCGACGCCGGTGAAGCCGCGATTGATGAGATCCTCGATGATCTCGCGCTGCACCTGGGCGGTTCCCTTCGCCGGCTTCTTGAACTCCATCTGCACGTCGACTTCGGCCGCGGCCTTCTCGGCTCCCTTCTCCGCAAACGTCCAGAATTGGTACGCGTTGTTCGAGACGAACGCCACCTTCGGTTTGCCGCCGTTGTTGTTGGGGCTCGGGCCGTCCTTCTTGTTCACATCCCGGCACCCGCCGAGGGTGGCGGCGAGGGGGGTCATGGCAAGGAGAAGGAGAAGCGTTTGGCGTGGCATGGAGAGTGAACCCGTTTGTCTAATTGACGGACTGCTCTGAAAATATCCGAAAACCTGCGTGAAGCAAGTGCGCGCGAGATTTTTCGTTCCCGCTTGCAATGTGCCCGCGCCTGCTTATGATGACGCAGGTTCCCACAGAACCGATTCCGCGGAGGCCCTATGACTCGCTATCTTCTGCCAACGCTGGCGGCGTCAACCATCGCCATTCTGTTTGTTATCAACACCTGTCCGGCCAGTGTCGACAAGGCGCCGTGGACGCCGACGCTGCCTGCGGACGTGTACAAGATCCTGACCGAGCGCTCGATCATGACGATCGAAGCGACGGCGAAATCAGGCGGCGACGGCGCGGCGTCGCGCATCGATGCGGAAGCGCTCATCCTCGCCGGCTACACGTTCAGTGTCAAGGACGCCTCCACCAAGCTGCGCGACAAGGCGCTCTTTGCGTCCGTCAAGGCACGGACAAACGCTATCAAGGAACTGGCCGATTTCAGCAAGCTGGACGCTGCGGAAGCCAAGGCCGATTTGAAGCAATTGCTGAGTCGGAAGGAGTCGTTGGCTGCCATCATGGAGATCTATCGCAACAAGGCGAAGGGAGGGGAGGGGATTCATGCTGACTTGCAGTATCAGCCAAAGCTCAAGAATCAGAATGGCATCGAGGCGTTGATCGGCGCGCTGGCGAGCAAAAAGCTCAATGAGGCCAACCTCGACAAGGTCGCGGTCGAGTTGCCGCGACTGTCGTACCGCATTGCCGTCACCGCCAACCTGACGCAAGTTGCTGCCCCGGCGAAGGGGAAGGAACGCTGGGCGGCGTTGTCCGTGAAGATGCGTGACGCGTCGACGGCACTGGCGGAATCGGCACAAAAAAAGAATGCCGACGGCATTGTCAAGGCGGCGGATTCGCTGCAGAACTCGTGCACCGAGTGCCATCGCGAATTTCGCGCGAAGTAACCGTTATTTCTTCTTCGCAGCCTCGCTTGGCGTTTTCGGAGATTCCTCCGCGGCGCCGTTCTTGGCCGACTCGCCGAAGAGATCGCCGGCGTTGTACGATGCCACGAGCTGCGGCTTATCGGCATGAAATGCCGCCCGCACCAACTCGCGCTGCTCGCGGCGGTGAATTTCCGACGAACCCGTCGCGGGGCTGGCGCTATCGTCGCGTCCGATGTACTTGACATCGAAGCCGAGCTGGCGCAGACGCGGCTCCACAAAGAACCAGGCGCCCATGTTGTGCGACTCTTCCTGCACCCAGACGATATCCTTGCACCCGCGGGGATATTGCTTCAGGATGCGCTGAATCTGCTCCGCCGGGAACGGATAAATCTGTTCCAGGCGGATGATGGCGACCGATTTCATCTCCTTCGCACGTTGTTCGAGCAGGTCCCAGTAGACTTTGCCGCTGCACAGGATTACTCGCTCGGCGCGGGCGTCCTCACCCCCGGCCCCTCTTCCAGCGGGCGAGGGGTGAAACGCGCTTTCATCCATCACTTCTCGGTATGACGTGTCTCCCGTGAAATCCGCCAGCGGCGACACGACGGCCTTGTTGCGAAGCATGCTCTTGGGCGTCATCACAATCAGCGGTCGACGATACTGGCTGCGCACCTGGCGCCGCAATAGGTGAAAATACTGTGCCGGCGTTGACGGGTAGCACACCTGCATGTTGTTCTCGGCACAGAGTTGCAGGTAACGCTCGAGCCGGGCGCTCGAATGTTCCGGGCCCTGGCCGTCGTAGCCGTGCGGCAACAGCATGACGATGCCGCTGTCGCGCTGCCATTTCGATTTGCTCGACGCGATGAACTGATCGATGATGACCTGGGCGCCGTTCGCGAAGTCGCCGAACTGGGCTTCCCACATCACCAAACTGTTCGGCGAATCGAGCGAGTAGCCGAAATCGAAGCCGAGCACCGCCGCCTCGGAGAGCATGCTGTCGTAGACGCAAAACGTCGGCTGATCGGGCGCGAGATACTGCAGCGGGATGTAGGCACGCTCGTCGCGCTGGTCGTAGTACACGGTGTGCCGTTGGCTGAACGTGCCGCGCCGAGAATCCTGGCCGCTGAGACGGATCGGCGTGCCTTCCAACAGGAGCGCGCCGAATGCGAGCGATTCGGCCAGGCCCCACGAGATCGACTTGCGCTCGTGCACCTCCGCAAAACGCGCGTCGAGCACCTCGCGCTTGAGCTTCGGGTTCGGCTCAAAATCGTCCGGTACCGTTGACAGCGTCTTGCTGACGCGCTGCAGCACCTGTTCGCTGACGCCCGTCCGCACTGGCTTGTCGCTGTAGTCCGACGCGATCTTCGCCCACTTGTCCTGGTAGGGCCGAGAGCTGAACACGAAGTGCGGCAGCTTCTTCAGCTCCTGCTGCTCCTCGTCGAGCATCGTCGTGAAGCGTTTGTTGATCGCGGCGTCCTCGGCCTCGGTCAAGATGCCTGCGTCGATCAATTGCTGAGCGTAAATCTTGCTCAAGAGCGGCTTGTCATCGATTTTCGCGACCATTTCGGGATTGGTGTAGGCGGGTTCGTCCCCCTCGTTGTGGCCATGCTTGCGGTAGCAATACATGTCGATGACCACGTCTTTGTGGAAGATCTGGCGATATTTGACCGCGAGGCGGGCGACGTACATGACCGCCTCGGGATCCTCCGAGTTGACGTGGAAGATCGGCACCTCGATCATCTTGGCAATGTCGGTGCAATAGCGCGACGAGCGCGAGTCGGACGGTCGCGTCGTGAAACCGATCTGATTGTTGACGACGACGTGAATGGTGCCGCCCGTCTTGTAGCCCTGCAATTGCGACAGATTCAGGCACTCCGCGATGATCCCTTGCCCCGAAAAGGCGGCGTCGCCATGGATGAGGAGCGGAATCACCTTGCTGCGCGTCTCGTCTTTCCAGTCGCGCTGCTTGGCGCGGACGCGCCCTTCCACGAGCGGATCGACCGCTTCGAGATGACTCGGGTTCGGCGTCAGCGTCAGATGGATCGGATGGCCGGTGCTGGTGAGGCGGTCGTCGGAGAAGCCGAGGTGGTACTTGACATCGCCATCGCCCGCCATCGAGTTGGGCAGGTGATGGGCGTCGAACTCGGTGAAGATTTCCTTGTAGGGTTTGCCGAGGATATTGGCGAGCACATTGAGCCGGCCGCGATGGGCCATGCCCATGACCAGCTCGCGCGCCCCGGTGGCGGCGCACGTTTCGATCAGCGTGTTGAGGAGCGGAATCAGCGTCTCGGCCCCTTCGAGCGAGAATCGCTTCTGGCCGAGGAACCGCGTGTGCAGGAATCGCTCGAACGCCTCACCGTGATGCAGGTCGGTCAGAATGCGCATGCGGATGGGACGCGCGAGATCGGGCTTGTTGCGGCTTGGCTCCATGCGCGTTTCGAGCCAGCGGCGCACTGCCGCGTCCTGAATGTGCATGTACTCGACGCCGATCGAGCGGCAGTAGGTTTCCTGTAATGCCGCGACCAGCTCGCGCAGGGTGCCGCGTTCGAAGGCAAGCCAGTGGCTGGTGTCGAAGGTGCGATCGAGGTCGGCGTCAGTGAAGCCGAACTCGGCGAGATCGGCGGCAATGCCGTCGCCGGGTGGATCGCTGAGCGGGTCGAGGTGGGCAAACATGTGCCCGCTGCGGCGATAGGTGTTGATGAGGCGGACGATGCCGATCTGCTGCCGCGACTCGCCTTTTGCCGCGACGCCATCGCGGCCCAGCTCGAATCCTTCGAAGAAGATGCGCCACGATTCGTCGACCGAGTTCGGGTTCTCACGCCAGCGCTGATACTGGGAGTCGATCAGGTCCAGATTGAAGCGGCTGGAAATCATACGTTCATTATACCGAAATGAAATCGCCGCTTGCGGCGTAGCGGTCTG
>DASRSQ010000203.1:0-2769 GCA_035656475.1 Gemmataceae bacterium
CGTCGCGCCCGACGTGGCGCGTGAGGAGCAGCCCATGACCGTGAATGACCTTCCGCCGATCGTGCAACGCCTGGAGAGTGAAATCTTCTCCCTCGAGCGGGAACTGGAGCTCTCTCGCCAAGATGCAGAGCAGCATTGTGCCCGGGCCGACGAAGCCGAACGGCAGCGCGATCACATGGCCCATGATCTCGCGAAATGCCGCGCTCGCCTGGCCGTCTACGAGAACGCCCCGTCCGTCGAGCCGGCGCCCGCCGACGGTTGCCTGGCCGATAGCGCGCTCGCTCGGCAACTGTCCCAGGAACTGATCGAGGCGATGGATCGAAACCAGAAAGCCGCCGCGACGCCGACCGTCGCGAAGCCCAAATCCCGCTAAGCCCAGAAAGGACCACTCCCATGCCCACATGCACCTACACCAGCACCAACGGCAAGATGACGTTCCAGTTCGAGTTCGCGGACGCCAAGGACCTGTTCGCCCTGCGCGCCATGGTCGAGCTGCACGACGAAGAGAAGTGCGGCAAGTGCGGTTGCGCCGACATCCGCTGCGACATTCAGAAGAGCGGCGATTTCACCTACTATCACATGCGTTGCCAGAATCAGGCATGCAAGGCGCGGCTCGACTTTGGACAGAAGAAGGACATGGTCAATCTGTTCGTCAAGCGCGACGAGCATCCCGCGACGAACGGCTGGTATGTCTTCCAGGGCAACGATCGCGAACAGGACGAGGCGCCACGGCAGCCGAACGGCCACACCGCCGGCACGAACGGCAGCGCCGGCCCGAAGACGCCCATCCCCTCGAAGAACGGCTCGACGAAGCCAGCAGAGCCGCCGCCAACCAAGCCGACCGACGAGCACGCGAAGGTGCTGGCCGCGCTGCGTGTCGCCGACACGAAAGAAAATGCCGACGCGTGGCTCGCCCACGGCGCGAGCAAGCTCCGCACCGCTGCCCAGCGGACAGAGCAGGAGAAGGCCTATCGCGAGGCGCTGGCGCGGATCGGCCGCGTTCAGTTCTAACCGACAGCTACCGACAACCGAACCCTTACGAATCAAAACCAGCGCACCACGGGTCAGCGTCCGCGGAGCGCGCACAAACCGAGGAGTGAAGCCCGGCCAGCGTGGCCGGTGATGATAATCCCCAACCCAACCCGAGGAAGAAATGTTCCACATCATCGCCACCGATTTTCCAACACTATCCACGAACGTCCTGCGGGCCCTTTACGATGCGACCGAGGCGCTGAGACTCGCCGTCAGCCATCTGGATCGGGCCGAGCGCGACTTCGACGACGAACTCGATGACGAAAGCAACATCGCACGCGACAACCTCGACGACGCTCGCGCCATCGCGACCGTAAACGCCGCGATCCTGCAAGAGCTGACATCGGGCCCGCCGACGATCCCGGATCGCGTCTTTCGCACGATTGCCGGCTGGGAACGTCGCTGTCCATGGAACCAGGAGTACGCCGAGGGTGCCATCCTCGCGCTGCGGCTCGCCGCGATCTGCCTCGAGAGGGCTCGCGACCTGCTCTTCCGCGAAGGAGGGGAGCAAGACGATGCATGGCTCGTCGTGTGCTCGGCGGCTCGATCCGTCGCGACCGAGGCCGAGTTGCTGCGCTCGTCGTCGGCGCCGTTTACCTGTCCGTTCGATGCTGACGAGGCCCTCGAGCGAATGATCAACGGCGACAACCTGCCGACCGTGAGCGAGCACTGCGACGACGCTCTGACGCACTACCGCGCCCACCTGGCCAAGAATCCGAATGGCGATGAATACCACACCCGTGAGGACCTGGAGAAACGCATCTCGATGCTCGAGGCGCACATCGCGGCTGATGTTGTGGCGGCAAAAGTCTGAAGCTCACCCTGACAGCTGGAGGAGCGCGCCCGCTGCGGCTCAATCTCTGGCATCCCGCCGACGCGGGATTCGCGCCGGTCGATAGCTGATCACAACCCTGACTCCAAACTGCGGAGAGGACACAATGACTGACCTACCGCCTACTACCTGGCCGGCACGCAATGCCATGCGGCGCCGTGCACGCGCAGTCCTGCTGCAACTCGTAGCAGAAATGCTGCGCGACGGCGGCAGAATCGAGGATGTCGAAGAATCTGTCTCCGATGACATCCTTGGCGCTCATTTGTGCCTGGTAATCAAGCGAATAGTCCAGGATGCCAAGGTAATCCATGTGACGGGCCAGCATCGTCGCATAGTTTCTGTGCTTGATTACGCCACGCCGAAGACCCAGTTCCAGATTTATGTGAAACTCGGGAAGTATCGCTCGGGGACGGCCATGTCCGGAGGCTTCCGCACCTGCTGCGCCGACCTGGTCCGCTGGGGCGTAACCAAGCACGTTGACGGCGGCTATGTTCTTTGCAAGGACGCACCTGCAGACGCTCTACAGCATTTCGATGGCATCCTCCCCAAACCGACTACGGAGACCGCACGTGAACGAATCTGAAATCCCTGACGACCTGATAACTCCTGCGGAAGCAGGCAAGCTGCTGAAGACGACCGCGGCGAGCATCAGGCGGGCGATCCGCAAGGGAACGCTGCCGGCCTACCGCGTGCTCGGAAAGCTGATGCTGAGCAAGGCTGACGTGCTTGCGCAGTTCAAGCGTGCGGACACGGAAACAGGGATCCAGCTACCCACGCGGAAGGAGATCGATGCGGGGCGCAAGAAGACGCAAGAAATATTGAAGCGTGCACGAATCACATAGTAAGGAAATGATCGCAAATTTGGATGACGGGAGCGCTACACATGCTTGGTATCGCGGTCAATA
>DASRSQ010000204.1:0-1832 GCA_035656475.1 Gemmataceae bacterium
AGTGAAGCTGTACGTCGATCTCGCCCGGCGTCTGGGTTTGTTGCATGCACAGATGGCCCAGGGAGCGATCACGCGGGCCCAGCTCACCTATCGCGGCGAGGTCGCGCGGCGCAGCACCAAGCTGATCACCGCCGCCTTCGCCGCCGGCTTGCTCGAATCGCGGCTCGACCAAAGCGTCAACATCGTTAACGCCGAGATGATCGCCCGCGAACGCGGCATAGACATCATCGAACAATCGGTCGCCCGCAAGGGAGATTTCAGCACGCTCATCCAGGCGGATGTCACCACCGACAAGAAGACATATACCGCCGCCGGCACGCTGTTCGGTAACCAGTTCCTGCGCCTCGTCCAGCTCGGCCACTACCATCTCGACGCCTACATGGACGGCATCATGCTGCTGTTCACGCATCGCGACGTTCCCGGCCTGATCGGGTTCATCGGCACGATCTTCGGCAAGCACAATGTCAACATCGCACAGATGACCGTTGGCCGAAGCCAGCCCGGCGGCGAAGCGATCGCGGTGCTGAATCTCGACAGCCAACCGCCGGAAGCCGCGCTGCAAGAAGTGCGGGCGCATGCCAAGATCACCAGCCTCAGCGTCGTGCAACTGCCACGCGCCGGCGAGATGCCGGTGTGGTTTGGATGATCTGGTTGGCAGCCAAGCATCATCATCGTCCGCTCGGTGGTTTAGCGCACGAAATCGCCGGCATGGCGCGACGCCAATGCATGCGATGATGGGGCTAAACCGCCGTGCGAACGATGACGGCGTCCGTCTCGCAACAAATAATCCCTACTCCCACTACAACCGAAACGCCCGCCCGCCTGAACTGTGAAGGTTAGCGGTACGCGAAAGTCTCGATTGTTGATCAAACGATACAACAATTAGACCTGCCTGCGCGAACGTTTTGGCCCTGGCTGTCGTCTAAATATTGCCTACCCCTTCGGAAGCATGCGTGCTTCCGTCCGATCACGCAAATACATTGATGGCGTGAGTGAGGCGTCCATGAGTGCGTCCCCCATTGTCGACCGTGATACCTTCTTGCAGAACCTGCGTGCCAGCAAGCTTCTGACCTCGCAGGAGTTTCGCCTGGTGGTCGACAAGCTGGGGCAGATCAAGGATACGCGCGAGATCGCCAAGGCGCTGGCAACGTGGAAGCTGCTGACCAAGTTTCAAGCGAGGATGCTGCTGGCAGGCCGCAGCGGCGGCTTCTTTCTCGGGCCGTACAAGATTCTCGATCAGCTCGGCCAGGGGGGCATGGGACGCGTCTACAAGGCCATCCATCAGACGATGAACCGCGTCGTCGCGCTCAAGATTTTGACGCCTCAACTCGTCAACACCGAACGTGCCCAACAGCTTTTCCTCCGCGAGGTGCAAGCGGCGGCGCAGCTCAACCATCCGAATATCGTCCTGGCCTACGACGCCAACGAGATCGGCGGCCGGCATTTTCTTGCGATGGAATTTGTCGATGGCCCCAACCTCGAACGTTACGTCAAGAAGCACGGCTCGCTCCCCGTCGGCCTGGCCTGCGAGATCATCTTTCAGGCTGCCAACGGCCTGCAGCACGCCAGCGAGAAGGGGATGGTGCATCGCGACATCAAGCCCGCCAACCTGCTCCTGCAACAGGAGGCTGGTAATGACACGATCCAGATCAAGATCCTCGACTTCGGCCTCGCCCGTCTCGCCCGCTCGGATGCTGCGGGCGGCAAGACGATCCTCGCCAAGGAAAACACGGTGATGGGGACGCCCGACTTCCTGTCGCCGGAACAGTCGCGCAACCTGCACGAGACCGACGTGCGCTCGGACATCTACAGCCTCGGCTGCACGTTCTATT
>DASRSQ010000205.1:0-4471 GCA_035656475.1 Gemmataceae bacterium
GTTGGTGTGTTTGCTCAGCGTGAAGTTGACGGTGAAGTCGAATTCGTCGCCGACGTCCCGGCCGGCCCGGCCCGTGGGATCGCGCAGGATCGGGTTCCCGGCGGCGTTGTAGAGGGCGTCGTTGGCGTTGGCCAGCCAGAAGTGGTGGTACTGAATCCAGATCGTGGTCCAGTTGGTGGGATACAGGTACAGGTGAAGATTGGGATCGATGATGTTCTGCCTGCCAACGAGGTCGAGCCAGCCCAGGTAGTAATGGCCAAAGGGAAAGAGCTGGTTGAAGGTCGTGGAGCGGCCGGCGCCAGGGTTGTGATCGCCGCTCGCATAGTCGAAGTAGGCCCACACGGTCGGGTTCAACGGGGCGTCCTTCCAGTGCCACCCCAAACCGGCGGTCGCCGCCTGGGCGAGGATGTTGTGAGCGCTTCCCTGCTGGCCGGTCTGGAACATCGCCTCGAAATCCCAGTAGAACGTTTCATCCTTGTTCCCAAGATAGCGGGCGCCCAGCGTGTTCAGGTCGAAGGAGCCAGTATTGAGCCCCAGCTTGCTGGTCTCATTGCGATTCCTGGAAACCATGTCGTACACGTCGATGAAGTGCCCCTTCTGCGGACGATACGTGGTCCACAGTCCGGACAGCGTTTGCTGCGTGTCGACCCAATCGAACTTGGTAGCATTGGGGATGACCGGCTGCAAATAGAACATGTCGACGTCAAATTTCTCTCCCTGGCGAAACGCGCGGGCTCCCTGGAAGGTGCGATTGGTGTTGACCCAATCAAGCTGGCCCAGCAATCTTTGTGAGCCCAGATACACGGTCTGGCGGCCGACACGCAAATAGGTCGGCTTGTCGGCGATGTCGGCGATTTTCACGTCGATGAAGGCATTCATGAGGTCAGAGTGATCGACGTCGGTCACTTGCGGCGGCAGGACGTTGCCGTAGCTTTGAGCGTCCAGAAACTCGACGAAAACGCGGAACCGGTCGCGGAACCACAGGTCGCCGTAGACACGCGTGCGCAACAGATTCTTGTCGTCATCCTTGCCGCTCAGGGCAAAGCTGTTGAAGTTCATGTACATGTAGCGAACTTCGCCGCCGCTGCTGAGCAGCCAGTTGTCCCCCAGATGAATACGGTGCAGACAGTCGGACCAGTCGTGCTCCTGATTGCTGGGCGAATCGAGGTAGTTGAAGTTCACATCATAGAAGTCGAACGGCATGACCGCGAAGCGCGGATACGGAAACTTGGGAGGCGCCTCCCGATAGTTCCCCTCCCACCAGTCACGCAAGGAATAGTTGCCCGGACCGCTCGGCAACACCGGCAGATTTCCCAGCTTGGGAATGCTGCGATACGGTGGGTTCTTTTCCCAGAAAGAAGGCGGCGGCTTGGCCGGATCCTTCTCCGTGGGCGGAAGCAATTCAATTTTCGGATCGCCAGGAACACCCTGGTCGCTCGGCAAGCCAAGCGGACCACGGAGCGGCGCCGTTTCGCTCGGAGCCTGGGCCGAGACGAGACTCGGGGCAGCAATGATGGCTGCCAAAGCAAGGTTGAATGCCAGCGAGAATGGTTTTGCGCGGTCCTGCCACAACATCCTTGGACTCCGTTCCAGGTGATTCAGCAAATGGTAAGACGATCATGCGTCTGTGGAAGGCGGAGAGGGAACGCACGAAAGTAGGGATGCTCCCCACCTTACATCGGACCATCCCCGATGGCTTTTCACAAGAAAGAACGCCTCAAGCGCAAGCGGCCCGTCGCCCCTGCGTCAAATTCGCTCAATCGTCAAACTTTGCTGTCGCAGAAACGCCTCGCACTCCGCGCGTGTGAAAACGCCGGGGGTGGTGCCGATGGCGCGGACGCAGCTCGCACCGAGTGCGCTGGCGACGCGCAGGCAGCCCTCGGGATCCATGCCGCGCAACAGGCCGTAGATGAAGCCGGCGTCGAAGGCGTCGCCGCCGCCGGACGCGTCGACGAACGGCACCTGGAACGCGCCCGCGCGAAGTTTCACCCCCTTGTGCACCAGGATGGAACCGCTGCCGCCCATGGTGATGACACAGGTGCGAGCGCCGGCCTGATGGAAGATCTCCGCCTGCTTGACCGGATCGCTCGCACCAGTAATCCGCTCCGCTTCATCGTTGTTCGGCAAGAACACATCGGTGTGCGGCAACAGCCGCTCGAACTGGGCCAAGCTCACTTCCTTGCCCTGAACGACCACGTCGAGCACCGTCTTGACTCCCTTTGCCCGCGCCTTGGCGAAGACGGCGGCCAGATCGTCCTGCGTCACGCCGGGCATCGTGAGATAGCCACCGAAATAGAGGATCTTGATCTGATCAAACAGCGCAACCGGAATGTCGGCTGCTTTGAAGGCGCGGTTCGCCCCGAAGGTGTGGATGAAGCGGCGATCCTGCCCTTTGACGTTGACGATCAGCGTTTGACTGGTGTCGGCATCGGCGCTGACCGCCAGGTTGGACGCGTCGACGCCGGAGTCGCGCAGGATGTCGCCGACGACACGGCCAAAGACATCGCCGCCGATGCGGCCGGAGATGGCGACGCCGACCTCCATCTTCGCGAGATCGACGGCGGTGTTGGCGGCGCAACCGCCGATGGTCAGCAACATGCCGTCGGCCATCACGAGCTCGCCGGCCACGGGCAGATGATCGATCGGCGTACAGACATGATCCGCGACGATGATGCCGGCACAGAGCACTTCGGTCATGATCCAACCTCCGCCAGCATTTCCTCCAGGCTCGCAAGCAGCCGATCCGGCTTCGCATCCACCAGGTTCGCACGGTCCTCCGATCCCGTCGCGACGGCCCACACGGGAACGCCGGCAGAGCGAGCAGTCTGGATGTCAACGACCATGTCGCCGACGTACAGCACGCGATCCTTCGGCAACGCGAGCCGATCGATGGCGTGCAGCAACATGTCGGGCGCCGGTTTCGGCGAGGCGACATCCTCCGGGCCGAGCACGACGTCGAACAGCGCGGCGACCTTGAGATATTGCAGCAACTCCTGCGAGAAGATGCGCGGCTTGTTGCTGCACAGGCCGATCTTCTTGCCCACGCGATGCAGCGCCGGCAACAAGGACGCGACGCCCGGCAGAAACTCGGTCATCGTCATCATGACGCTCGGATGATGGGCGCGATAGCATGCAAGGTCGGCCTCGAGATCGCCGCCCGGTACCGTGTGCGTGAGCAGATAGTCCGCTCCGCGCCCAACGTACCGCTTCACGGCATCGAGCGACAGCTCCGCCAGGCCGCGCTGGGCCCGCACATGATTGACGCTCGCCGCGATGGCGCTGTAGCTGTCGGCGAGGGTGCCGTCGAAATCGAATAACACGGCGGCGTAACTCTGTAACGGTTCTGCCATGCATTCTCCCATTCGAACAAATAGGCATTCTATGTGCCGATCGTTGGCCGGACGCGCCAGGCCAGCAAGCTCCTCGTTCCTACGCAGGAGCGTGGGAACGAGGAAGTATTTCGCGAATCCATCGCTGGCGCGTCTGGCTACCTGGGTAAGCCTGGCAAGGATCCGTTGCCACATCGGTGGATTCACGCAACTTCGGCTGGTGTTTTGTCGATGACGAGGGTATCTCTATCCGTCCAGGCAAGCGAGGACGCTTGCTCACACTCCTACCGTGGTGACACGATGTCCGTCGGCACTGTCCCAACGACCGGAAGAACGACTCGCATCCTCAAGCAATCCTTCAAGGCCGCCCGAAAAATCGCGCTCTTCGGACTGGCCGCCTACTTCATCCCCGAAGTCACCGCCTTCTTCGTCGCCTGCGGCACCCTCGACGTCCTGCGCAACAGCCGCCGAACCTGGTCCACGATCGATCGCTACTTCGCGGGCAACGGCTTCTTCACGCTCATCCTGTCGCCGTTCAATCTGCTCATGGACCTGCTGTCGCTGCCCTACTGGAACAAGGGCATCTACAAGATCGAAGATTTGCCCAAGACGCATCAGGAAGAGATCAACACCATCATTGAAGCCGCTCTCAAGCAGGATCTGGTCGGCAAGCTCGAATCGAAGATGGAAGGCCAAAAACGCGGCATGATCTTCTTCAAGTGGTACGGCAAGAACATCGACAACACGCTCGAAATCCCTGAGTTCCACCAGCAATTCAAGTATATCCGCACCATCGGCGTTTCCGTCTTCAACAAGAAACAGTCCACCGGCAAACACTACGGCCCGCTCCGCATCACGCTCCGCGTGCTTTACAACATCAACGACATGAAGGACAAAACCGCCTTCATCAAGGTCGGCAACCACACGAACTACTGGCAGGACAACAAGCTCTTCATCTTCGACGACACGCTGCAGCACCAGTCGTGCAACAACTCCGACGCGGTGCGCTACTGCATGTTCCTCGACATCCTCCGCCCCACGCCGGTGCCGGCCGTCACGAGCGCGATCCTGTCGTGCATCCGCGTGGTGATGGCGCCGTTCAACTGGATCTTCTACGGCCACTGGACGTTCTTGAAATAGGC
>DASRSQ010000206.1:0-3597 GCA_035656475.1 Gemmataceae bacterium
TGCCATGCCCCAGTAAACCGAGAGAACCAGCCTCGCAATTGTTGATGCGTCCAGGGGTGGCGAAGAAAACTCGTTCTTCGTGGAGACCGTCAACAACCGGTTTCTCAACCGTAGTCTCAGTTCTTCACGTTGATTGGCAAATACCTTTCGAAATGGCACACCATCAGTCACAGGCAACGCGCTGTTCATAATCAGGCAGCCTGGCACATGCCCCGGATCAGTGAAAAGCACTGCAATCCCGTCCATCAATGTGCGGATAATCTCGACCGGTGTGGATTTTGCCAGTGCTTCATCAATGACCTTGGCTTGAACTGTCGAGTACCGTTGGACGATTCGGAGAAAAAGCTCTTCTTTGCTTTGGAATGCCGAGTAGAAACTGGGAGGGGAAATCCCCATCGCAACCGTTAAGTCTGTAAGAGATGTCGCCTCATAACCCTTTCGCCAGAATAGCTCTGTAGCGGCATCGAGCGCATGATCTACATTGAACTCCCTTGGCCTTCCCATTTTTCGCTCGATTTACCACATTTGATCTCGGTAAAGCAGGTCCGATACGTCCTATTCTACCTGCTTCCAATTGGAGAATCTCGAAATCGCCGCGTATACGGCATTTGAGATGTCCCTTTGGCGTGCCAGGTTCGCTGTGTCGTATCGCTCCCATTTCGTGACATAGGGGGGCAGGATATGGGCAGCCGCCCCAGGTCCAGGCAGGCTTGTCTTGCCGTTCACAACCAGCATCTGAAGCGGCGGAATCTTTAATCCCTGACTCGCTGCGTACGCCTCCAACGTACGGCTGAGGTGGTCCGAGATGGTAGTTCGGCACTGGCTGAACGCGACACAAGCCAGAATTCTCTTGGATTGCTCCGCCAACTCACCCGACTTCACGGATGTCCGCACGGCTGCCGAGGCTGTGAACTCTGTTGGAATCTTTCATTGATCTGGTTTCGTCAATCGGCGTGAGTGGCATCTTTTCCAAACCAGGAATTCAAGACCGGGGCGTTCTGAGCCGGTTCGAATTCAACAATCCGACTAAACCGCATCTTTCCAGCGGACACAAACGGTTCGTCTGCGAGAAGGCGATCCAAGGCTTCGCGGTTTTTCGCCTTTGCGACGAGAAATCCACCATGGGGAGGTACCTGCGGCCCCGAAAACAGAAAATCCCCCCGGTCATAGCCGCGCTGTAGAAATGCGTGATGAGCCTCGACAAGATGAGCGAGTTCGTCGAAGGGAACGAGGTGTTCACCTTCCAAAAGATAGAATTTCACGTGGTCCTCCTAAGAATGTCAAGAATATTGTAGTGATTGCTACAGAATTGTCAACATGAGTTCTCTGGGATTGAAAGCGCAAGGTGGTCACCGCCAGCGGTCGCGACCCTGAGCGAAAAAGACACTCAACCTCGCGATTGCAGTAACGCTCAGACGCTCGGGGCCGTGGCCTTTCGACGGTGAATCCAAATCCCAATCGCAATAAGGAATATCGGAAGGATTATGGCGATTCCCCAGAACATCATGGCGCCGAGACTGTGTGACGCAACGAGTTTCGTCGAGAGAGTTCTTCCCTCGATGAGAACTCGGTATGTCACTTCGCGGTCGCCGAAGTCCGTACTGATTCCTTGGAGGTTGGCTTCCATCGCGTTCGGCGGACGCCAATTCCACGCCACACTATGCGGAATGTCGCTGCCGCGCGGCACCGCGAAAAGCATCGCTCCGTGGACGCGACTCCCCAGACATACCGCTTCGCCCGACTCAACCTTCACCGTTCTGAGGTTGTACTTCACATAGAAATCACGCTCTGGATAATCGCTCAGATTCTCGAACCGAACGCTCAGCTTGAAGTTGAATCGAGGAATGACCGCGTCGGCAAACGCGAAGGATGGTTGGCAGAAAATCGCCAGGGACAGGAGGTATGGGCGGAGTTTCATGGCCGACTCCAACATCAAACAAAAGGGCATCCAACCTCGCGATTGAATGCCCTTGAAGATTGCTGTCGAACCCGGCTGCTCACGCAGCGCGGCTCGCCGTTAGCCGACCAATTCGCGGATCGGGCGGCCGCCGTTGACCATCGGGGTCGGACGGCCGGTCGGGTCGTTGTAGTGCAGGTTCTGCGGGACGCCGAGCACGTGGAACACCGTCGCCATCAGGTCCTGCGGCGTGATCGGCGTGGTCTTCGGCACCTCGGCGCGGGCATTCGATTCGCCGACGACCTGGCCCATGCGGAGGCCGCCGCCCGACAGAGCGAGCGTGGACAGCGGGGCCCAGTGATCGCGGCCGGCGCTGCCGTTGACGCGCGGCGTGCGGCCGAACTCGCCGGTGATGACGAGCAGGATGTCGTCGGTGAGGCCGCGCTGGGCGACGTCACGGACGAAAGCGCTGACGGCATGGTCGACGGCCGGCGCGGTTTGCCGCATCGACTGGGCGATGTTGCCGTGCATGTCCCAGCCGCCGTATTGCAGCGTGACGAAGCCGACGCCGGCTTCGCACAGGCGGCGCGCCATCAGCATCTGGCGAGCGAGGCCGTTGTTGCCGTACATGTCGAGCGTGCGCGGATCTTCACGGCTAACGTCGAACGTTTCGCGCGCCCGGCTCATGAGCAGGTTGAAGGCCTGGCCTTCGAAGCTGTCGAGGCCTTGCATGACGCCGGTGCGATCGACTTCGCGATCAAGCGAGTCGAACGAACGGAGCAGCGTGCGGCGATCACCCATGCGTTCGGCGGTGACCTGGAGGTTCATGTTGTTGCGGGCATTGCCGCTGGTGTCAAACGGAGCGTAGGCGGAGCCCAGCCAGCTGGGGCCGTCGCCGAGAATGCCGTTCATGCGGACGTAGGTGGGCAGGCCGGTGTGCGGGTTGTTGGCGCCGCGATGGCGAGCGATGATGGAGCCGATGCCCGGCTTGTTCTGGCCGGCGCCGTTGTCAGCTGCAGCGAAGTTGTAGCCGGTCATGACCCAGTGCGTGCCGCCGCCGTGGCCCGAGTTGGTGTGCGCGAAGGAGCGGACGTAGGCCATCTTGTCGGAGACGCGAGCCATCTTTTCGAAGCTGGCGCCGATCTCGACTCCGGTAACGTTGGTCGGGACGGCGCCGAGGACCGAGCGGAATTCGGCCGGCGCGGTCATCTTGGGATCGAACGTTTCGATGTGGGTGGGGCCGCCGCCAAGCCACAGCCAGACGACGGAGGTGTTGCGCGTTTGTTGGCCCGCTTCGCTTGCGGCGGCGCGAGCGCGGAGCAGATTGGCGAGCGTGAGGCCGCCCATGCCGAGGACGCCGGCCTTGAGGAAATCGCGGCGAGTACCGCCATCGCAATGCGCGACCTTGCGATCGGAGAACAGATTGAACATGACGAGACCCCCCTAACAGGTAGGATGTTTGGCAGGGCCGAGGCGGGCCAGTTGGGAGGAGATTGGCGGCACAGCCTCAGCGCTTACCGGAGTGTGCACACATTTGCAGGGTAAGCGAAGCGTGTGCCATTGTCAATCGTCATTTTTTGGAATTTTCTTTGGAGCGCGGTGGCCCGGTGTCGAGCAACCGGAGTCCAAAGAATTGGTTGCCACCTGACAAATGGCGCGTATGATGGGACTGTCCCGCGCTCGTGAAAAAAATCACAATG